>NZ_JAOQJF010000018.1:35861-45952 GCF_025567195.1 Alitiscatomonas aceti
TTGAAAACCTTAGCCCATCGAGCATAGCCAGCACCTTTTCCTGCCTGCAATTTTGCCTGAATGTCCACCAGCAGATTGACCTTCGGCGGCTCTGCCTTTGTGACTGTTTTCTTTCGTGGGGTATGCGCTTTCTTCCTGGAGAGAACTGCCTGTAAATCTTCCAATCCATATCCTTCGCCCAGGCTGTCCATGCGGGCGGCTTTCTCCCAACCGGGGAGCTTCAGACGATACGATTTTCCGCGCTTTGATACCTCACAGCCGGACTCTTGCAGCAACTTCAGCAGTTCTTCAAAGTCAATAGGACTTTGTGATAATGCGTTGTCAATCGCCACCCGTAGCAGCTCTCGGTGAGAGGGCTTTGCCTGATCGCCCAGCCATTTGTTATAGCTCTTTCCGTGAGGTTTCGGATTCTCCACAATGGACAGTCCGTTTTCGATGCAGATGGTGTCACTTAACTGTCGGACTGCCTTGGTGCTGCCCCAAAAGTTTCGGAATTTCCGATCATATTCTAAGCTGACCGATGACCAGATAATGTGATTATGAATGTGCGACTTGTCTATGTGAGTGCAGACCACAAAGGCATGATTGCCTTTGGTAAAACGCTTGGCAAATTCCACACCCAGCCGGTTGGCTTCTTCCGGAGTAATCTCACCGGGGCGGAAGGACTGGCGCACATGATAGGCAATCACATCATCCGCACCGCGAACTCGTCCGGTAGCGGCAATGTACTGCCGCTTTGCCAGAAGAAACTCTGCATCCGCAGTCCGGCTGTCACACGCATAGCCGGTAATGAGCCTGCCGTTATCTGTTTTTTGGGGATTGGCCACATAGTCGATGATGTCACTGATCGCCCGACTTTCTGTGCGGCCCTTGCCGACATGAAGCGGCATGATTCTTGTGGTTGCCATAGAAGGGACCTCCTTTCTCATAAGCAGAAAAGATATTTTTTGATTTTTCATGGGGATTGACATATTTTCTAAAGTTGCATATAATAATAGTACAAGGTGGGCAACGGCGTGTGTCTGCCAAAGCGTTGAAGCATAATAGCGTACCGGAATGCCTTGTTATGCAGAGCTTTCAGTAGGGGTTGTGCAGTAACCTCAAACCGGAGTAGGCTGCAAAGCCGAAAGAAAATGCTCAAAGCCGCCTTGCGTTGCAGGGCGGCTTTCTTTATGGACAGAGAGGTTTTATGGATAAATTACAAAAGTGTGCAAAAGCATTTGAAAAATTATTGGAAATACAGTATCGAATTATTATTGGCCGAAAGGGAAAAACCGTAGAGTTAGTGATTGGCTTTTCCAAATTGGACTTTCATCATCTGATGGGGCTTGGAAAACTAAAAGATTTGCGGATAGCAAAACAAAATCGCGGCTCTGTATTTGATGAAATCATAATCGGAAGCACCACCTATGAGACTTTAGCGAAAAGCCGTTATCTGCCTCAAATTGAAAATCGGTTTGAACCGTTGGCTTTGATTGAACAACTCTTGGACGATAACCGTCTGGTGTTCCGTTACAATGCAAAATTAAATCAGTTCTCTTTAATTGAAGCGGACTATTTATTATCAACTCCGTTGGAAAACAGCGACATTTACATTTTTATTGCAGAACACAAGGACACCGGAAAATATTTCTGTCGGTCTTTCTTCCCGAAAGAGAAGAAAGATTACACAGAGGGACAGACGCGCTATACCATGCTCTATAAAGAAAAAAAGAATTTAACTACCGGAGAGACCGTCATCCAATATGACCGCCTAACCCCAAAAACACAAACATAAGAAATTTCACCTTGAAGCATATCAATCCGCTTTTAGAATCCGGGCAATTGGAAATGACGATTCCCGATAAACCTAAAAGTCGTAATCAAAAATATATTACTGTTCATTCTGAATAAACAAGAAGCAGGACATTGGGTCTCATCTCCCATTGTCCTGCTTCTTTTTCATTTCAGATTATATTCACATCATTTACCCATACACCCTATCCTGGATCGCAAATTTCAAACTCTGTACCTTGCCCAATAACCAAATCGCAGCCAGCGGCAATCCCATGGGGCTAATCAAAAATGCCATGACCAAAAGAATCACACCGTTCTGCGGAGAATAGGTAAGCAGCACAGCCACGCCAAGCAGAGCAATCACGGTACTGAGCAGGCCAAGCACCAGACCGGATATGTAGATCAGCCCCGTGCAGAGCCAGACAAAAAGCGTCAGCACCAAAATGACCGGTGCAGTTACGATCATCAGCAGGCATTTCAAAATCTTCATCCCAATTCCTCCTTCCAGCGGTCCAGATACCGTTTGCATAGGGTATCCGCTTCTTTTACATCATCTTCTGTCAGTTCCCGTCTGCCTTTGGTCAGTTCAATCTCCAGATAAGTCCGGTAATCATCGGCTAAGAGGTCGAACAGTTCCTTGGGAGTATGACACACCTCGCCGGTGCAATAGTGAAAATCCTGGTCAAACTCAACCCTTACACATCCGTGACGGCTGATATAAACTTCGATGGTCTCATCTGCGGCCAGGTAGTCTGCAAAAATCTCCAACACTTTTTCAAATGTCAGCATCTGTTTTCACTCCTTTGCTTCTATTCTATTTCATATTATCCGGTATGGACAGGCAAAAGACAAGGATACCGGCAAAAAGAAAAAGCGGAGGAAGGTGCGGCGAAGAACCGCCGTTCCTCCCTCCGCAAATGGAGTGTCTATCCCTGTTATGAAAGTTTAGAAAGCTGGGTAAGGATTTCCTTCACGCCCTCCCATAACTGCTCCTGCCGCTGGGATATATCCTCCAGATCGGCATCATAAACCCGCCCGGTCTCATGCACTTTGCGGGTTAGCTGGTTCAAGTTGTTGCTGGAATATCGCATAAGGGAAACCAGTTCTTTCAGCTCCGGTAAATCCAGCTGCACCACATAGCCATCCACAGCCATCTTCCGCAGATAGGCACTCAGGTTTTCTGTCCCATATTGCTGCATCTTTTGACGGATCAATTCCAATTCTTCTGCGGACACCCAAAACAAAACCGGAACATCCCGCTTACGCTTTGCCATAGTTATCGCTCCGGCTCTCGTTTCTTCGGGGCGGCAGGCTTATGGACAGGCAGCTCCTGTTTGAGCTTATCCCGTACTGAGGGACGGGACGGTTGCGTTTTTTCTCCCTGAGTACGGCTGCGCTGCTGTTCTTCACGCACCAGATCAATAAAGCCATCCAGCACAGCAGGGTGGCTGTTCAGGACATAACCACAACGGACGGTTTCGGGGTTCTCGTTGGGAATGGTCTTAGCCCATTCTTTGTTGCGTCGGGAGTAGCGCCCATCCCAGTCCTGAAGCTGGACGGTGTTAGCCAGAACCAGCGCCACACGCTCCATGCCATAGGTCTCAATCACACCTTTTGCCGCATCGTGGCTGAGATACATTCCGTCGAAGTGTTCCCGCACCGCCGCTTCAATGGACTCCTTGCATTGGAGATTTACATTGTTGGAAGCCCGGTATTGCTCCAGCTCCCCATGTTCTTTTGCATAGGCGGCAGAATGGGGATAGACCGGCGTTGTTTGCAGTTCTTCTTTGGCTCTGCATACATCATCGGCACGGTTCTCAATGCTGTCCCTTATTACATCCATATAGCCGGTCTCCAGCTTTTCAAAATAGCGGTACACATCCGCCAGCGGAGAGGGAGACTCCAAAAGGGCCTGTGCCTGTGCGTCGGTCAGCTCCAGTTCCTCCATCGCCATCACGATGTCCTCACGGATGGTGTACTCATAGGTGTGATTCAGGATTTCTTCCGGGGGCTGGCTTTTCAGCCAGTCCCTGTATTTATCCTGCTCAGCAGCCATCTTTTCATAAAGAGCTGTATTCAGATCGTTGGTATTCATGTTATCGCACCTCCTCATGCTGTTTTGGTTTCTTGTCGGTACTGCGGGGCGGCACCGGGCGTTTCAGATGATCCAGCACCGAAGGCCGTGCGCTTTTGGCAACAACAGCCTCAGCGTGTGCCTGTCCCTTTCCGTCGATGTTGAGCAGGGTATCCAGCTCCACCAGACGGGCGTTTTTGCTTCTCAGTTCTTCTTCATAAAGGAATGGCTTTCCAACTTCCTCTTTTGCGGCAGCCTGCTGCTGATAGAGGTTATCCAGCTGGGCCTTTGCCGCCTCCAGACGCTGGGGCATCTGGGCGAGGGCATTGTCGATACGGGTAAGATTTCCGCGAGGGTCTGTACCAAGGGTTGCCCGGTGGGTCATCTGTCCTTTCAGCAGGAGCGTATATTCCTGTTTCCAAGCGGAAAATTCCACGGACAAGGCATAGCCCCGGTAGCTGCCGATCTGCACCGGATCAGAGGTTTTGACCTCCTTGCAGGCATCTAAAAGGGCAGCACCGGCGTTCTCCTTATCGGTCAGCAGATCTCCACGAATCTCCATACCGGCAAAGCCGTCCTCCGGGTGCGGGTGAGCTGCCAAAACCTCCAGGTCAGATTCAAAGCCTTTGATAAAGCCCTTGTGCTTTTCAATCTCCTCCGGGAAGTATTTGAGCAACTGATCCTCCAAGCGGTACTGCTTACTCTGGTGGTCGGCTTTCATCAGCTTCAGGCGAGATACTTCCACATCCAAATCCATACGCTCTTTGATACGGGGATCTCCGGCACACAGAGCCTTGATCTCGGCAAAACTGAGGGCGGTTTCATCCACATCATCGCAGGAGCGCACCGGCGATTTAGAAGTCATGATCTGGCTGATGAATTTCTGCTTATTCTCCACCGTCTGCCACAAATAGGCATCAAAAGTCCCCTCGGTGACATAACGGTACACATGAACCAAAGGGTTGCTATTGCCCTGGCGCTCGATACGCCCCTTTCTCTGGGCAAGGTCTCCCGGTCTCCACGGACAGTCCAGGTCATGAAGCGCCACCAGACGGTCCTGCACATTAGTGCCTGCGCCCATCTTGGCCGTGCTGCCCATAAGCACACGCACCTGACCGGTACGGACTTTAGAGAACAGCTCCTTTTTCCGCACTTCGGTGTTAGCTTCATGGATAAAAGCGATCTGGTCGACAGGCATCCCCTGAGCAATGAGTTTCTGACGAATATCGTCATATACCGTAAAGGCCGGTTCCTGCTCCGGCAGGGGTACAGCGCCTTCCAGTGCGTGAAGCAGTGGATTATCCAGCGTTTTCGCCGCCTTGCTTGCAGGAGCTTTTGCCTGCGGGGTAGAAATGTCGCAGAACACCAGCTGGGTCAGCTTGTCAGCTTCGCCATCCCGCCAGATCTGCATGATGTTGTCCACGCACTGATTGACCTTTGTGCCGGGTTCGTCCGGCAGCATCTGGTTGACGATCCTCTGGTCCAGCCCCAGCTTGCGGCCATCCGAGGTAATCTTGAGCATATTGTCCTGGGACGGGTCAACGGTTCCGCTGTGTACCAGCGATGCGCGCTCCGAAAGGGCCTTGACCATTTCCTGCTGATGTTCGGTAGGCTGCGCCACGATGTTGTGGTATTCCACTTCCGGGGTAGGCAGATTCAGCTGGTCGGCAGTCTTGATGTCGGCCACTTCTTTGAACAGGTTCATCAACTCCGGCAGATTAAAAAACTTGGAAAACCGCGTCCTTGCCCGGTAGCCGGTGCCTTCCGGTGCCAGCTCCAATGCTGTGACGGTCTCCCCAAATCGGGAAGCCCAGCAGTCGAAGTGGGTCATGTTCAGTTCTTGCAGGCGTTCATACTGAAGGTAACGCTGCATGGTGTAAAGCTCGGTCATGGAGTTGCTGACCGGTGTGCCGGTGGCAAAGATCACGCCACGGTTTCCGGTGATCTCATCCATATAGCGGCACTTGGCAAACATATCGGAGGATTTCTGCGCATCCGATGTGGATAAGCCTGCCACATTTCGCATTTTTGTGTATAGAAACAATGGTGATAGGTAATCCTTTGAAGTAATCTCCGGATTTTCCCCCACCTCACGCCGGGCGTGCACCTTTCAGCGCACCCGGCCTACCATCAAACTGATTTACTTTCTTCCTTCAGATTTCAATACCACTGCACCCTCACGGGTACAGCGTACTCACAAATTTCACGATTTGAGTTTTTCTCGGTATTTCATAATTTTGCGCACCGCCTTTGCGTCCAGCTCAGGCGGTATTGGGCTGTTATGAACCATGCGGTGGCACGATTCGCAAAGCCATGCCAGATTGGGAACTTTATTGATTCTTTCGATTGGAAGCTGGTTGTCAATGTGGTGACAATGTTTTGGAACTGTTAGGGAAAATGGTTTTCCACAGCATTTGCACTTTCCCTTATCCCGGTTATAGGCATACTCCCGATTCATGAAGTATTCAAAGTTTGCTTTCCAGCCCTTTCCGTCTGCATAGCAGGCAAGGGCAATGTCCTCCGGGGTGTTAATGGACGGCCGGTCACAGGGCAGCGGTTTGTGCTTGTTTCGGTAATTGACGTACCGCCTGCGGCCTTCCACCGTGTACGGGGTCATCTTCTGGTCAAACGGTTTGCTCTCATACCGGCTGTGCGTGATAAACGCATAAGTGATTCCAAACCATTTCCCCTCGATGGGAATTGCAAAGGTTTTGCTTTCATATCCTTCGTGCCTGTGCGGAAGATTGCAGAGTGTTTTCAGCGGAACCTGCATCTGGTTATACTGTTTCGGGAACAGCTTTTTCCAAACGGCCAGCGCTGCATTGTTTACCCTGCGGTCGATTGCATGATAGGCGTGCGAACAGATGGACGGCTGGTAATACTGCGCCAGTCCCAGGATGATGGAGTTCACATATTGTATCTGGGCGGCCTGTGTATTTGGTTTGGAATACAGCTCAATACGGTGTACCTGTTCTAGTAGACTGCCAATTTTCTTGGACAACCGTTCCATATCTGGCAATGGTTTTCCCACCAGATGTTCCGTCCACGTTGCAGGGTTCGGTGTTTTGCGCTTTCGTTCCGCCTTGACGATGTAACCGAGAAAATGTATCCCTCCTTTCCGCAAATCGGTTACATAGGTCTTTTCCTGCGACAGTTCCAGTTTCAGTTTTTGCCTAAAGTATTTTGTCAGCTCACGCTTCATACGGAATGCTTCCTTTTCCGTAGAGGTCAGCACCACCCAATCATCGGCATAACGGAAGTTATACTTTGGGGTGGTTCCTGCCCATTTCAGCCTGCGTGTATCGTTGCATTTGTGCTTGCATTTGCGATGCGGCTCCATATAGGTCCGCCCCACATACCAGTCAAAATCGTTCAGATAGATGTTCGACAGCAGAGGGGAAAGGATTCCTCCCTGCGGTGTGCCTGTTGCCGTTTGATGGTACAAATCCTGTTCGATATACCCGGCTTTCAGCATTTGGCTGATGATTTTCAGCACCCGTTTATCATGGATACCCATTCGCCATACTTTTTGAAGCAGTATCCGATGGCTGATGTTGTCAAAACACCCTTGAATGTCACCTTCCACTGCCCATACAGCCTGGTCGGGGGATTTACACCCGGCGTTGATTACATTGACAATATCCCGGATTGCGTGCTTTTGCGCCCGGTAAGGGCGAAAGCCATAGCTATGCGGATAAAATCTCGCCTCGCATATCGGCTCTATGATTAGCCGCACACATTCCTGTATGATTCTGTCCAGTACCGTAGGGATTCCCAGCGGCCGCATTTTGCCGTTGCTTTTTGGAATATATTCACGGCGGGCTGGTTTGGGCTGATATTTGCGAAAACACGATTGAATCAATAAAATTAGTTCATCTTTTGGCATTTGCAGATAGTTGTCCATTTTCACCTTGTCTACTCCGGCGGTTTTACTGCCCTTGTTGGACTTGATGTTATGGATGGCGGTCACAATGGTGACTTCGTGCGCCATTGCTTCCACCAATCCGGTGAACGAAACGCCCTGCCCGGATTTCTCATAGAGCATATCCTGAATGGCTTTCAGTTCCGTTTCCGTTGAAAATCTGACGTTCAAATGCACAAGGCTTTCACCTCGCAGTTCGTCACCCATCTTTCAGGGAGTTATTGGATTTTCGTTTTGTGAAATTTGTAAATCAGTTTGACTCGTACCCTTCGCCGTGGGGCATTTCAGCCCCGTGTGGCTGGCGTTACCCAGCCGCAGACTACTATGGTACGGCTGACTTCCTGTTGCTTTCATAACTCTGTAAAGCTCCGGCAACAGGCTCTCAAACGTTCCTGAATCTCTATCCTTGCGGTCATTGCTTGACCATTGAAACCCTTAGGCCGCTACCTTACACCGGGAAAACCTAACCATGCTTTGAACCACAGTTTCTGCATGATTCCGTGTGGACATTTCATTCCACAGGGCTCGTGCGGAAAAACCAGCCGCACGCGCTTTTTCCAATTTTCACCCTTTCGGATGCCGTCTACTCTTACGATGCTGCATAGCTTTCACTAACGGATAGCCATAGGTTTCGGAAGCCCGCACCATTATTCTCCATGCCCCTTTGCAGGGGTTTAGGTTTTCAGGTTACGGCTTCACCACGCTTTGTACCCTGCACATTTACAGATGCGCAGCGCACAGTGGAGTATTAGCTCTCGTACTGCCTGCGGTTTGACAGACCGCTATGGGATTGCTCCTTTCCGGCATTGGTTCTGTACGGCAGGGGAATTTCACCCCTGATTTCGAGATTCAAGTTCTCTGTGATATTTTCTTATTGTTAAGTGCAATCACATGGCGCTGTTCGTCCTTGCTGTCAACAAGGGCTTATGCGCAACGTTTCGCACGGTTTTTATAGTTGTGGGCCTCGTCCACGAACAATCGGTCCACACCCAGCTGCTCAAAAGTTACCACATCGTCTTTTCGCCCCTCGGCTTGCAGCTTTTCCAGTCTGGCTTCCAGAGACTTTCTGGTACGCTCCAGCTGCTTGACGGTAAAACGCTCGCCGCCGCTGGCCTGCACCTCTGCGATCCCCTCGGTGATCTCGTCGATCTGCTCATAGAGAAGCCGTTCCTGACGCTCCCGGCTGATGGGGATACGCTCAAACTGGCTGTGTCCCATGATGATGGCGTCGTAGTCCCCGGTAGCGATACGGGCGCAGAACTTTTTGCGGTTATGGGTCTCAAAGTCCTTTTTGGTTGTGACTAAGATGTTGGCAGAAGGATAGAGGCGCAGAAACTCCGACGCCCACTGCTCGGTCAGGTGGTTTGGAACCACAAAAAGAGATTTCTGGCACAAGCCCAGGCGTTTGGCTTCCATCGCAGCGGCCACCATCTCAAAAGTTTTGCCTGCGCCCACCTCATGTGCCAACAGGGTATTACCGCCATACAGCACATGGGCGATGGCGCTTTTCTGGTGTTCCCGCAGAGTAATGGCTGGGTTCATGCCGCCAAAAGTGATATGACTGCCATCATACTCGCGGGGACGGGTAGAGTTCATTTCTTCGTTGTACTGGCGCACCAAAGTCTGGCGGCGTTCCGGGTCTCTCCAGATCCAGTCCCTAAAGGCTTCCCTGATAGCCTGCTGTTTTTGGGCAGCCAAGGTGGTCTCCTTGGCGTTCAGCACGCGGCGCTCTTTTCCGTCTGCGTCCTCTATGGTGTCATAGATACGGACATCTCGCAGGTTCAGGCTGTCCTCCAAAATCTTATAAGCATTGGCGCGGCTGGTCCCGTAGGTGGTGTAGGCTGCCACATCGTTGTAGGATACGGAAGATTTTCCTTTGATCTGCCATTCAGCGGTAAAGGAGGAATAGTTGACCTCGATGCTGCGCTGGAGGTAAAACGGGGTGTTGAAGGTCTCGTACATAAACTGTTGGATGTACTCTTTGTCGATCCAGGTTGCACCCAGGCGCACCTCGATCTCCGACGCATCCAGGTCTTTAGGCTGGGCGGCAGTAAGGGCTTCCACATTGACTGCAAAGGAAGGGTCCTGCTGTGCCGCACGCTGCGCCTGACGCAGTTTACGGCGTACATTGCCGGAAAGGTATTCATCGGCAGTCACATAATGGGGAGTGCCATCCTGCTCCAGTTGTCCCGGTACACGGAAGATCACGCCTTGCAGCTCTCCGGCCAGTTCTTCTTTTGTTTTTCCGGTAAGCTGGCTCATATAGCCCATATCCACACAGGCTTTTTCCGAGATGGACACCGCCAGCGCTTCACTTGC
>NZ_JAOQJF010000018.1:46198-46683 GCF_025567195.1 Alitiscatomonas aceti
GTCCATCTGAAGGTCGAGCAGCTCCTGCACACAATCCCGCAGTCCCACAAGACCTTTCACGCGGGCTTCTGCGGTAGCGTTGAGGTCAGGGCGCACCATACGGCTGTTTTCCCGGTAGTACACCTGCCCGTCTACAATGGCATAGGAATAGTTCTTCACATTGGGGTCGGCAGGAATGGAGGTGTCAATGGTTTCGCCTTCGCCCAGCTCCGGCAGCTCTGCCTCCTGATAAGTGCCATGAATGTACTTCACAGCATCATGCAGCTGGTCGGAAAGCTCCAGTCCCTCGATAGGGTTCACGGTGTAGTCCATACCATGAGCGGTGCTTACCGGCTCCTGTCTGCCCAGCACCATTTCCGGGTGGTCGATAAAATACCGGTTGATGGCAAACCCGTCCTCCGTCTGTCCGGTCTGAGTCCATTCCGGCACGATGTCCAGCGGGCGGTCCCGCTTTTGGAGGAAAATGATGTCCGATACCACCTCGG
>NZ_JAOQJF010000018.1:46930-53706 GCF_025567195.1 Alitiscatomonas aceti
GGCAAGGTCAAAGAAGTCACGCCTGTCAGTGGTCTCAAAGCCGCCTACTGTGATGTCCGCCTTGGGATAGAGCTGCTTTGCGATGCGCCCGGAAACCGGGTCCAGCTCCACGCCGTACAGACGGCTGTTTCGCATTTCCTCCGGCAGCATACCGAAGAAATTGCCCACACCCATAGATGGCTCCAGAATATTTCCGGTCTCAAACCCCATACGGCCCACCGCTTCATAGATGGCCTGAATGACCGTAGGGCTGGTGTAGTGGGCGTTGAGGGTGGAGCTTCTGGCGGCGGCATATTCCTCTGGGGTCAGCAGCTCTTTCAGCTGGGCATACTCGGAAGCCCATGCCGTTTTCTCCGGGTCAAAGGCGTCGGCAAGACCGCCCCAGCCCACATAGCGGGATAGGACTTCCTGCTGTTCGGGGCTTGCCTGCTGTCCGGCAGCTTCCAGATTTTTCAGCAAACGAATGGCATTGATATTTGCCTGGAACTTAGCTTTCGGACCGCCTTCGCCCAAATGCTCATCGGTAATACGGAAGTTTTGTGCATTGCGGAGCAGGTTTGCCTTGTATTCCTCATAGGAGGCTTCCTCGGCAGCTTTGGCATTGGGGAAGGTCTGCCACTGGCCATTGACCTGAATGGAAACCGGGTGTTCGTCCAGCACTTCCTCAAAGGTTTTCTCCGGCTCTGTCACAGGGGCTGGTGGCTCCGGCTCCTCGATATGCAGCCGTTCCACCACCACATCATAAGGCAGATTGTTTTTATCGCCCGGATAAACGGCTACGGTCTCGGAATGGAGGACCGGGGCTTCAGCAACCGGTTCGGAGCGTTCCTGTCCAAAACCGTCCAGCTGACGGGCATACATCCCACGCAGCAAAGGCGCAACCTCATCCCAGCGGAAATACAGCATAGCCAGACGCTTTTCCTCTGCATCCATGACTTCCAGCTCTATGCCCTGTGCCGTGGTACGGTAATCGGCAATATCACCAGTCTCCAGATCCAGCGTCTCGATCTCACCGGAATAGGCTCTACTCAGCCAGTAGGCGATCTCACTGTTGCTCCTGCCGGATTGCAGCAGCGTGGAAACCTGTTTTTTATCTGCTTCATCCATCAGTCCATGGGCCAATACATCCCGCAAGTCCTGATCTACCTTGTCCGGGTCAACGGGAAGAAACTCGGTATAGTAAGCATTGCGGCGGTCTGCCCGAAGCAGCTGTTCAAACTGTTCTTTGTGTTCTGCACGGTAGATGGGATATACCATACCGGTGGGCAGAAGCTGCACAGTGTCATCCCGCAGCTCCGTGATCTGATAGGCGTCATCCTCGATATACACGGTATCTCCCACGGCATAGACCGGGGCGGCAGGGTCATAGGAGGTTCTTTGCGGAATAGGGCCGCGAACGGCGTCATACTCCTCATCGGAAATGGAAACCTCGGAAGTCTGTTCTGCCTCAGCAGCTGCGATCTGCTCTGCATCCGACATTACTCGCTGGATAAACGGGTCATTGTCCAGTTTTTCCGGGTCTGCCACCTGGCCGTTGACGATCCCTCTTTCCTCCAGAGCTTCCCGGATGGCGATAGGGTCGATGTTGTCAAAACGGTCCTGTTCTTCTTCGGTATAGAACCGGTCCTCCTGAATGAGCTGGGCAATCCTGCGTTGTACCTTCGGCCAGGGCAGCTGCGTTTCCTCCGGGCTGCCGGCACGAGTAATGAACAGGCTGTTGCTGTTACTGCTGCCGTATTCCTGAGCCAGCCATGCGGCAGTATCTTTCTCTCTTGCATGGTCTTTCATATAGCGGACGACAGCGTGTTTACTCTCAATATTGCCGTTCCATGCACAAATGGCAGAATCAATATCTTCCTGAGAAAGAGGGCGCAGAAGCTCATGGAGCTTTGGATAGGTTTCGTCGATCACTTCCCGGTGCAGGCGCTGGCGGAACTCCGGCACATCCGAATAGAGGCGGATCAGCTCCATATTCTTAGAGGCAAGGACCGCACGGCGCACAGCGGCATTGCCCTCGATGACAGCATTTTCACGGTCAGAATGACCGCAGGCATTGCGGTATGCGGCATCCTCGAAAATGGCGGCAGTTACCACAGGCTTATACTGCTCAAACTGCTCCCGAAGGGTAGGCTTTGGCGTTTCTTCCTCCACCTCCGGCTGCTGGGCTTGAATGGCATCTTCTTCTGCCAGTTCCTTTTCAGCCTGGATCTTGTCATACTGCGCCTGTTCCTGTTCGGTAAGATAGCGGCCTTTCTGAACAAGAGAGGTAATGCGCTTGGCAACATTTTCCCAGTTCAAGTGAACATCCGGGCAGTCCTGCTTTTTATAGTGCACTCCTTTTCCGTCGTGATCTTCGCCGCTGTGTGTTGCGCCGGACAGGGCATGAGAGCGACCACCAATGCCATACTCGTCTTTGAGGAATCTCACTTTTTCCTTATCCGTATGGTTTTCCATGAAGAACGCATAGATGCGGCCTTTTCCTCCGGCAAAACTGCTGCCGCTGGTCATGGCGGCGTCGATCTCATCCTCGGTAATGAAGTGCTGGACGGTTGGCACTTGGGAAAGGTCCGAAGAAAAAGTCCTGCGTGGCAGGTCAAGGTCCTTCAGGTTCTCCCAGATTTCCCTTGGCCTATGATAGTGAAAGCGCAGCAGGTCACGGTCCTGCTGATAAGCGGTCCAGAAGGCGGCGTATTCTTCCTTGAGGGTCTGGCGGAAAGCCGGGTCACTTAGCTGCTCCGTCAGGCGGCGGGTCTCCTCCGGGAACCCATTGCCTTTGATCTCTGACAGGCAGGACAAATATCCGGCTTCTCTGGCTTCCTCACTGAAATCGTGATATAGGTTCCAGAACTTTGTGGCAAGGAGGGAGCGTTCATAGCCTGCCGCTTCTGCAAGCTCCACATTGGAGGCGAACTGGCCGCTTTCCAAAAGCTCCCCGATACGCTCTGCGGCGCTCTCCCAGGAAATGACCTGGGCAGACCTGTCATAACGGACAGACTTCCTATGGGAAAGATGGATACCATCCTCGGCATACCATGAGCTTACACTGCCAAGGCCATTGCCGCCGCGGTACAGCGTTTTCAGTATCTCGGCAATCTCAGCGATGGTTTTCTGCTTTTCAAAGGCTGCAACCACACGCTCTCTCTGGCGGTCCGTATTGCCGCCCAAACGCAGCACATGGTCAATATCATTTTGAGCAAAAGAAAAAGCAGAGGATGTATGCGCTACATTCTCTGCTTCATCTATGGATTGAATTTGTTCCGCTTCGGAAAGGAACAGGTTTAGGGTCAGCTGTTGATAAGCTCCGCCATCAGGATCTCCTCGGCCTGGGCTTTGCAGGTGTTCATCAGCCCCACCCACTTCATGGGATCGCTGGCTTTCAACTCCTCTGTGGCTCCCGCTTCCTTCGCCAGCTGGGGCATCATCTGCTCCAGTCTGTTCTGGGCGGTCTCGTCGATCTCGATGAGGTGCGGGTACAGCTTCTCGCTCAGCAACATCTGGTTGTAGAGGATGGGACGGTGTTCCTTCAGATAGGTTTTCCTCATCCTGCCGTACTTGCCCAGAGGTTTCTCCGGCTGCTGGCTCAGCTTCAGGTCGGGAATCAGATAGTCTCCGTTCTGGATATAGGTCATGGGATTGTTCATCTTGCTTGCTCCTTTCTTGGTTGGCTTCGCGCTCTGCATTTCGGACGGTAACGCCGATCTGCCGCAGCACCTGCTGGTTGATCTGGCTGACCGCCGTTCCCAGTGCGCCGATGGTAGCCGGGGTGTTGAAGTCGAAAATCGCCATAAAGTCCTCGTGGGTAAAATAGCGTTCCGGCTCCAATCCGCAGCGGGACATCAGGGCGTAGGAAATGCTGACGGTGGCGGCTGCCTTAAACTGTACTTCGATGTTAAACTCATCATATTCCTCTAAAAAAGAATCGTCAACGATATAGAGAAAGTCCTGACGATGCTCGTTCCAGTATTCGCCCGCCAGCTTTCCGGCCACCGCCTCCAGCTGCTGGGCAAGGTCATCGCCGCCAACCTCGTAAGTGCGCTCCAGCATGGCCGACACAGAATCTCTGTGCTGTTCCTCCAGCTTCCACAGCCAGGGGGTGCGGGAATATTCACGGGTCCCGGTGTCGGAAATGTCAAAGACATAGCGCAGGCGGGGCCTGTCCCCGGAATCGTCCACCAGCGCGATCCCCTTGGAACCGCGCCTTACATACCGGCCCATCTTTTCATTCCACAAATCGTACTCTGCACAGGCGGTGGCGTCCGGTCGCTGGGCGTAGATCATCAGCTGCTCATGGAACGGGTATTTGTAAAGGCGGGAAGCAGTGGTGAGAAACCCTGCCCATTCCTGCCAGCTCCCCGTGAGCTGTGTTGCCACCTTGTCCGCCATCTGTGCATATTGTTCAGCTTTGGTTGGCATGGTGTTCTGTCCTCCTTTCAGTTTTTAGGTAAAAAGGGTGGGGTGGCAGATTGCCACCCCATCCCTGCGGTTATGGTGTTTACTGGTCAAAATCCGGGTACAGCTCCAGCTGGGCAAAGTCCTCATCGGTCATCGCACAGAGCTTCGTAAGGGCGCTGTCGGTCAGCTCCATCAGTTCCGTTTCCTCCGGTGATAGTTCGCCGCGCATCTCACGCAGGCTGTCGATCAATCCGGTGCGGCTGCCGGTATTGTAAATGCACATCAGGTTCATTTCCTCAAAAGTAAAGTTTCCCATAATCAAATCTCCCTTTCTGCGCTCTTTTTGGGTGCTGTCTTTTTGTGTTCTGCTTTGGGCTGGCTTTTCAGCTGGTCCACAACGGACTTTTTCCTGTCTCGTTCCTCTCGATGAACGGCTTCTGCCAAATCCATCAGAGAGATGGGCTGACCGCTGCGGGCCTGCTGTTCCAGCTCTGCCACCGTAGGCTCTTTTGCGCCATTGTTGATGATACCGTCGATCATGCCGTAATCGTCCTCCACGGTCATCTCCGCATTTTTCAGAGGATTTTGCGGCAAGAATCCAGGAATCTGGGTAAAACCAACGCTGTCACAGTAATGACAGGATACCTTACCGTCCTGCTTGATCGCAACGATGTCGCTGACGCTCATGGAGGGATGGTGGTAGTCTGCCGGATGATCGTTGTTGAACTGATTATAAAGCTGTTCAACAGCAGCCTGCGGAGACTTGCAGGGTTCCAACGGCGCAGTATAGACCAGATCATAGTTTTCACGCTTTACCGTCTGTCCGATGGAGCGAAGCCAGTCCATCTCTTCATAGCGAATGTCACGCAATTCATCGGTATGCTTTACCTGATAGATGGCAAAGCAATCTCTGTTCTGGGAGAGAAATGCCTGTTCTCGTTCCTGCTGATGTTCCTGACGCTCCATGACCTTTTCGTGGAACTGAGGGCTTTTCTCCCATTCCTCACGATCCACACCGAAAAGACCCCCATGATCCATGATTTCCTGCGGGTCAAACACCATGCTCTCCGTATTGTCCTCATGCAGCACATAGACGGTCAAACCGGCGGCATCCAGTTCCAGCGCCCGTTCTCTGGTAACAGGGAGCATCCCGTCATAAGAGTAGCCGTATTCCTGCATATCCGGTGTAGAGACCTGCTCATCGGGCATGGGGTATTCATCCAGCGCCTGCTCCTGTGCCTCCGGCAGCTGGGAAGAAGCAGTCATCTGACTGACCTCTACCTGCATCTGCTGATAGGCAGCTTCCTGCAAGGTCTCGATCATGGACAACGGTGCGTATTTTACCGAGTCTTTGCCCAAATCGTTGTCATCACAAATCTGGAGAACTGCCTTCATGCGGGAAAGCTCCGGCATATCCAGCTGACCGCCATCCATCTCTTTCATGGACGCAGCATCGTAAAGGGTGTATTCCCAGCCGCTGTCACAGGGCTGGATATGAAGATAGGTGGCATCGTCGATCAGAAACAAAGCCTCCTGCTGGTTGGCGTCCGCCCCCAGCACCTCCATTTCCGGCATGGCCGCAGCCAGTTCCTTTACCGCTTTCTGTACCAGAGGATTATCACGGTAATAGTCGATTGCCTGGATGGTGTCCAGGTCAATGGTCTGCCCGGTCAAAATAGGGAACGATCCTTCATAGTCGCTTCCATCTTTCAACTCAAAGCCAATGCCCTTGATCCCGTTCATTCGCTCTGCCGGAATCTCCTGATAAATGCGAATTGCTTCCTCCAAAGACAGGTTATCGTGGTATTCTCCGAGGTTTGGAAACTCCATGCACTCTGCTACATAGTAGGTCAGAGTATCCTTAGCGGCATCTGCTGGCTGCTCGATCGGGGCGGTTTCCGGCTCTGCCTTTGCATTGGGGTCAATCCCACGCTCTTTGCAGATTTCCTTATAGTGGCGCTCAATGTCAGAGATTAAAGTGCCGGAGGTCTTGTTGATGGTTTCCAAACTGGCTCTCAGTTCTTTCAGTTCCTTGCCCTGACTCCAGCTGGCAATATAGCCGAAGCTGTTTTCTCCGGTCTCAATGCCAAAATACTTGCAGACCGCATAGGAGATGCTTTCAGCCTCTACTTCCTCCGTGTGACGATTTTTGATTGCCTGTTTTTCTGCGGTTGGATCTTCCTCAACTGCAAGACGCCATTCAAACTGATTTTCGTCCACATAGCGCCAATCCATATCAGAAGCAAATTGTTCAGCTTCTCTTTCTGTGGCAAAACCCAGCTTGAAATCATGCTTGGTTCCACCTTCACTCTCCAGCACAACCTTCCATGACGGTAGCACTTCATATTTTTTAGGGTCATGGAGCTTGCTGTGGGCAATCTCGT
>NZ_JAOQJF010000018.1:53941-56593 GCF_025567195.1 Alitiscatomonas aceti
GACCTTGACCGGGCGAAACATGGGGATCTCGATTTCTTTTTCCTCTGTAACGATCTTTCCATCTTGATCCAGAATCGGAGCCTTGGTGTCCGGGTCCAGCTTCTGCTCCTCGATTTTCTTCTTGTATGGTGTGGGGGCAATGATGGTAATGCCATGCTCGCCCTTTTTTACATGACGCTCAAACTGGTCTTTCCACTTATTGTATCCGGCCACCAAAGTGGCGTCCGGCTTCTGCATATAGATGAGCATGGTGTTGTTTACCGAATAGCGGTGGAATCGGGACATGACGGACAGATAGCGCATATACTTTTCGCTCTCGAACAGTTCCTTGATACCCTGCTCGATGCCATCTGTGATTTCCCTTAGCCGCTCTCGGTTGGTGGGTTTATTCTCAGCCATGATTTTCAATCTCCTTTCCAAGTGTGTGATTTCTGCTGTGTGTTCTGCAATCCATGCCTTTTGTTCTTCTTCACTTTCATAAAGAAAAAGGTCCAGCAGGTACTCTACATAGGTTTTCTTCTGGATTGCTTCCACAAAGCGGGGGTGCGGTTCTTCCTCCGGTGTCCGGGGAGAATTGTCGATCTCCCATTTTTTCAGCAGATAGTAGTAATCGGACAGTACGCGATAACACCGCTGCCGGTCCTCACGAAACTGCTGTGCCTCGGTTTTCTGCCGGACATACTTCCTGCGGGGAGGGGCCTGACTGTCATAGATCAGGCCAAAGTCCTGCGCCAGTTTCTCCGCCGCTTCTTTTGGGGAGAGGTCAAAGAGCTTTGCGGTAAAGTCGATCACATCCCCATCTGCACCGCAGCCAAAGCAGTGGAACCGCTGGTCTACCTTCATGCTGGGGTTCTTATCATCGTGAAAAGGACAGCAGGCCATACCATTTCGTTTGACCTCGATCCCATAAAACGCTGCCGCTTCTCTGGTGCTGACCGACTGCTTGACTGCTTCAAATACATTCTCTGCCATGTGCCTTTAACTGCTGGACTTTCTCACAGGGGGCTGGTATCCGGCAGCTTTCGCACGCTCACTGGCAGCTTTGCGGCGTTCTGCGCTGTATGGCTCCCTGACTGATACACACCGCTTGGGGACGGTAAAGTTATGGGCGTCCTTTCGGGTGATCTGGTCGGGGTGCTTTTTTGCCAGCAGTTCCAGCTTCTCCATCAGACGGGGATCGTGGGTGTAGACCTCAGCCATTGGTTCTGCCTGGTTATAGAGGAGAATGGTTTCCCGTTCCACTAAAGAGAGCTTCATCGGCTGCCTCCTTTCCGCTGGTCAAATTCCAGCTTGAAGTTGGCGTACTGTCCATCGTCCTCCAAAACCACAGTGGCATCGTAGGTCTTGCCGGTTTTCTCCGAATATAGGCCCATTACACGGACACGGCCATCGTTCAGCAGTGCAGACACCACAGCCTTGGTCGGCTGTTTTTTCTTGGCGGCCCACCATTTGTTGTTTTTCCAGATTGCAAATTTGCAAGAATCATTCTGACAGAAGAAGCCTTTTTGCAGTTCTGCAACTTCACCGCCGCAGCGAGGGCATTTGCCCACCACCTCACGGGGCGGAGTGAACAGGTACTCGGTTCCCTTGATGACCTGATAAGTCCCCACCAGGTCTCCCAGCATGGTGCTGATCCCATCCAGAAACTCCTCCGGGGCAAGCTGCCCGCGCTCGATCTCGCCCAGGCGGTACTCCCACTCGGCAGTCAGAAGCGGCGATTGCAGCTGTTCCGGCAGGACGGTGATCAGCGAAACCGCATCGTGGGAAGGAAGAAGCTGAACGGTTTTCTTATTCTTTTTGCGTTCCAGAAAACCGGCAGATACCAGCTTTTCCAAAATACCGGCACGGGTGGCCGGTGTCCCCAGACCTTTTCGCTCGGCATCCTCTGGCATATCCTCTTTTCCGGCAGTCTCCATCGCGGACAATAGGGTGTCCTCCGTAAAGTGTTGGGGCGGACTGCTTTTGCCTTCTTTGACGATTGCCTCAGAAACCGAAAGGGTCTGTCCCTCGGTCAGCTCCGGCAGGGCTTTCTCTGTATCCTCTTTTTTCGGCTCTGCATCCTTCATTTTGGCACGATAGGCGTTCTCCAGTGCTTTCCATCCGGGGTGCTTTACCGTTTTCCCTTTGGCGGTAAACTCCCCGCCGGCACAATCGGCAGTTACAACCGTTTCCGAATAGATGTGTGGCTGGGCTACGGCGCACAGCAGACGCAGGGCCACCAGCTCCAGCACCGCTTTTTCTCCCGCAGGAAGGGCAGAAAGTTCTGCATCCTTGAGATTTCTGGTAGGGATTACTGCGTGGTGGTCGGTTACTTTCTTATCATTGATGACCTGGGCCGCATCGCAGAAAATGGCGATCCCTTTGCGAAACGGCATGGCGTTGGCAACCAGATTGACTAGCACCGGCAGGCTGTCTGCCATATCACTGGTCAGATAGCGGCTGTCGGTACGGGGATAGGTGCAGAGCTTCTTTTCATACAGGCTTTGCAGATAGTCCAGGGTCTGCTGGGCTGTAAATCCAAGCAGGCGGTTGGCATCTCTTTGCAGAGTAGTCAGGTCATAGAGGGCAGGTGGCTTTTCGGACTTTTCCTTGCGCTCCACCTTTTTGATTGTGACAGCTGCACCCTGACAGGCTTCTTTCAGCTGCTCGGCA
>NZ_JAOQJF010000018.1:56824-57611 GCF_025567195.1 Alitiscatomonas aceti
AGTCCTCCATCGAAGAAATCCAGAGCCTTTTCATAGGCTTTTGGCAGCCTGCCAGCTCATAGACGCTGCGGAAGATCAGCTCGCCCTCGCGTCCGGCATCACAGGCATTTACCACTTCCGTTACATCCGGGGCGTTCATCAGCTTTTTGAGAATATCAAACTGCTTTTTCTTATCCTTTCCCACCACCATCTGCCAATGTTCCGGCAGGATAGGCAGGTCATCATATCGCCACTTGGCATACTTGGGGTCATAGCTATCTGCATCTGCAAGACCGGCCAGATGGCCCACGCACCAGCTGACACGCCAGCTGTTACCTTCCAGATACCCGTCCTTACGGGCGGTTGCGCCGATCACCGCAGCCAGACTTTGGGCAACCGACGGTTTTTCAGCAATCACCAATTTATACTGAGCCATGATGGTTCCTCCTCTCCTTAAGCCATCGGGACATATCCCGGTGGCAGACGCCTACGCAGGGGCTTCCATAATTCCCACAGCCATAACAGGGGTGGCTTTGGGGCAAAGAGGGAGGACGGGAAGTTTCCTTCCCGCCCTCCGGCCTGCGTGTCATCATGCGTTCATAGGGACTGTCTGTGAAACGGGTCATTTCACGCTGTCCTCGTCATCTTCTTCTGCGCTGCCCCCGTCAGCGTCAGGCTCGTCCGACTCCTCATCCTCGGTTTCCCATTCCTCGGAATCTTCCTCGCCATAATCATAATCGTCCAGACTGTCATTGCCCTTGGTCTTAGGCTTATTCTTAACGAGCTTCAAGTAGGCAAATACGCCACC
>NZ_JAOQJF010000018.1:57955-61816 GCF_025567195.1 Alitiscatomonas aceti
ATTGGTGGTATCCTCTGCCGGGGGCGGCGCTGCGCCCTGGGCAAAAGCGGGAACGGTAAAGCCCGATGCCAAAACCAGCGTCAGGCAAAGGGTGGAAAGTGTTCGGATCAATCGTTTATTCCTCATAGCTGGTTTCCTCCTGTTCGTTGTTGTCATCAGCCAAACTGCCGGGAACTGTGCCGCCGGACAGCATAGCGCTCAACTGGGCCGGGGTCATACGCAGTGCGCGCACCATCTGAACGATCTCCAGATTTTCTGCCTCGGTTTTCTGTGCCTCCAGCACCTTGAGCCTTTCCTGATACTCTGCGATTTTCTCGCGGACCTTTGTAATCTCCTGGTCAATGCGTTCAATTTTGTTCTTTGCCATCGTCTATCACTCCTTCTAAAAATCTCTGTTACCAGTTCATCAGACCGTAGCCCTTGATACTCTGATAATTCAGGTCATAACTCTTGATCTTACAGGCATCGCCGGAATTTCCCTCCACAGTATAAACACGGCTGCCATCGGTACCGACAACGATGCCCACATGGTCGGCGCTGCCGTCCAAGTCCCAATCGAAGAAAATGGCATCGCCGGGAGCAATGTTCTCATACCCCCGTGCGCCCCACTGTCCATGAGACTGGAACCACGGAACGCCCTGCCACTCACAGCCTGCAAATCGCGGCTCACTTTTTCCTGCCTGGTTATAGCACCAGGATACAAAGCAGGCGCACCATTCCACACGGCTGTCAAAACCGTACCAGCTCCAGTAGGGATAGCCGCCCACATTGCCTACCTGACTTTTCGCCAGTTCTACCAGCTGAGGGTTGCCGGGGCGGGTGCCGTTAATGAACTGCACACCGGACAGATCTTCCGAGCCGCTGGTATCAGGGGAACCGCCGCCAAACAACAGCGGCTTATTGCCCATAGTCTGTCGGTAAACCTGATACATTTCCATCTGCTCCGGGGTCAATAGCTCCGACGCCACAGCGGAAATGGGCTTGCTGGTGAGTTTCACATTCAGAATGTAATACTCATAGGGTACTTCTTCTGAGGTGGTCTCGCCGGTCTCCGGGTCGGTGGAAGTCTCCGTGCGGTAGCGGATCTCCACTTCCTCGGTAAGTGTCAGCTGATACTGTGCTGCAAACACACGCGCCAGCTCTGCCTGAGCGCTTTGCCGGGTATAGCCCTGCAAGACAGCAGAAAGAAATGCTGCCAGCTCATGAGGGTCATGGCCGATCATGCCAAGGTCATAGCGATACTCGTCATACCCTGGGTGGCTGCTTTCGATGTTGTCAATTTCCTCCTGCAACTGGGCTTCTCTGGCTGCATAATCTGCCTCCACTGCCAGCATTTCCGGGTCATCCGACGGATAGGTGGTGCCAGATAGAACGGAACCGATGCTCTGCGCCATCATGGAACAAGAGGACATGGTATTCATCAGCATACAGGCGATGAGGAACAAAACCCCTGCGATCAGGAAGCCCTTCTTGTGGCGCATGACGAATGCCCCTGCCTGCTGTGCCTTTTCTTTTACCGTCCTTGCGGCTTTTCCAGTTTTGGACGCAGCCTGGGCGGTATTTCCGGCAGTCTGACCGGTGCGCTTGGCGGCGGCATACTGCTTTTTTATGGCCTGCTTTTGCTGCCAGCGGGAAAGAGGATTGCTGGAAAACTGGGGATTTTCCTGCAAGGATTTCTGGTACAGGACATTTACATTTGCCTTTTCCAGTTGACGCTCTGCCTGGGCTGCTTTGCGGTACGGCTTCAGCTTGTGGCTGCGGTAGCCCTCCCGCACCAGATAAGCGCCGATCTCCACCGCCTCCTCGGACTTGTGGGCGCTTTCCACGCCCACATTGTCCTGTTCTGTTTCCCGGATTTCTTTGTGGAGCTTGCCCGCGACCAGATGGACGGGTGCTTCCTTCACTCTCTGAGAAAGTTTGGAGGGTGGCTTTTTCTTGTCCTCAAAGGTCAGCTTCGAGGTCTTTTTTCCGGTATCCGGGTCAATAACTGTCTGCCTGACCTTTTTCTTTGGAATATTGGCCTGCGCCTTATCTGCTCTGGCCGCAGCTTTCTCCGCTTTGCGGATCGGCTTTTCCAGCGCAGGGTCAGCCCGTTCCTCATCGGTAAAGCGCAGGCGCGGTTCCTTATTCAAACCATTCTCCCAGCATGAGGGAGGACATCATGTAGTGCAGCTCTGCATAAATGGCCATTCCCACAGGATCGTTGAACATACAGCCGGACAGGTAGGCATAAAACTGTGCCACCACATCGGACAGGATCTTCGCTTCTGTTCCTTCCAGAATCAGACCGCCCATGCCTTCCTTGGCACGGATGGCGCTCCAGACCTCTGCCAGACGGAGAAGCCCCACCTGACCGGTCTCATTCAGTTCGGCTGCCTGATCTGCCGCCGTGCGGCACTCACTTACCGCATCAGCCATGACCGTAAGCAGCTGGCTGCGCTGGGCATTTACCGCCCTGTCAAAAAACAACAACGGGTTTTGATTCAAAATGTTGGGGTTCATCATCATTCATCCTCCTTCTTTTTCAGTTCCTGGGGTTTGGTGGTCATAATGCGGTAAAGCTCGGTATTCTTCGGGAAGTGATCCACGAAAGGCAGGATCGTGGAGCCATAGAACAACAGGCCCTCGCCCTCACCGGAGTGGGTCACATAGCTAAGCTGATGCGTGGAAATGCCCAGCTGCTTGGCGAGAATCTGTCGGTCTCCGCCTGCCTGGTTGAGCATATACACGAAGTCCGAGTTTTCAAAGATGTTCTCCACCTCACGGCTGGAAAGCAGGTCTTTGACATTCTGGGTGATTCCTGTTGGGATCTGTTTGTGATTATCAGACAGTTTTTTATCTGTCTCTCCGGGGATTTCTCCCATTTTCAGCGGTGTGTCATTTCACACCCGGCATAGCATATCTTTTTATCTGACAGCTCTGCGCTGCCTGCCGAAATGATAGCGGGAACTCGTGGAGCTATTATATTCCGGATCATCACAGACCAGGGGTCAAGCTCTATGCGTTGCGTGTGTACCTGCTATTACACAGAGACTTCCACTCGGATTAGGATTGCAAAACCCTTTCCGTTTCTTTCCCACTGATAATCCTGACTGTCTGAATCGGCTTCGGTCAGGACGGCATACTCTGTGTTTCCATGCAAAATCAAAACACAAAGTAATTTACCTCCCCATTTTCTGAATCGCTTCCAGATTTCCACCGTATAAGCGGCGGTCTGCTCCTCCTTCAAAAGTAGGTGCATCTCGTCGATGTAGTAACGGGTGGACTTGTGAGCGGCACGGTTGATGGTAACGCGGTTCCACACCTGATCCTGGACCACCAGCATACCGATTTTCTTGAGCTGCTTGCCCAGTTCCTTAATGTCATAGCAGACAATGCGGTTATTGATGTCCACATTGCTCTGGTGATTGAACACATTAAGGGAGCCGGTTACATAGATTTCAAGGGCCGTGGCGATATACTGGGCTTCCTTTTCCTCCTGTGAACGGAGCAGGTTATATAGGTCCTCCAGTATGGGCATATTCTCCGGGCGCGGGTCGTTGAGGTAGGTCTGATAGACCAGACGCACACAACGGTCGATGATGGTTTTCTGCACCGGCTGCAATCCGTCCTTACCGCCCACGATCAGCTCACACAAGCTGAGGATAAAATCAGACTTGAGGGACAGCGGGCTTTCATCATCCGAATAGTCCAGGTTCAGGTCCATCGGATTGATGTAATTGGTTGAGGTAGGCGAGATCTTGATGACCTGCCCATGCAGACGCTCAACAAGAGGTGCGTACTCAGCTTCCGGGTCACAGATGATAACATCATCACTGGTAAGCAAAAAGCAGTTGGCAATTTCTCGTTTTGCGCTGAAGG
>NZ_JAOQJF010000019.1:0-59802 GCF_025567195.1 Alitiscatomonas aceti
GGGGCTGTGGGAAGGCTGTGTAAACAGAATTCCCACAGCTAAAAGAGAAAGCCAGCGCCTTGAGACGCTGGCCTAGCAACAAGGGCTTATAGCCCTAGAGCAAACCACCCGTTGGACGGGTGGTTGTGATTTGTATGAATCTGATATATAAAAACCAGTTCCTAGTTCCTGTCAGTGTGGGAACTGGTTTTTTGATAAGTTTGCTTTAAAATACGATCAATTATTCGTCGGAACAAACTGCGCCACCCGTCCGGCGAATTCTGCCAGGTTCTGGGTCTGGAGAAGAACGCGTCCGGGGCCGGTGAGCTTTGTGAGGAACAGGCCTTCTCCGCCGAAGAAGATATTTCCAAGGCCCTTTACGGTTTCGATCTCGTAGCGGACACTGCGGTCAAAGGCCACCACATTGCCTGTATCGACCTTTAGGATCTCGCCGGGAGCCAGCTGCTTTTCCACCAGATCACCGTCCACCTCAAGGAACGCAATACCCTGGCCGCTGATATCCTGGAGGATAAAGCCTTCCCCGCCAAAGAAGCCGGAGGAGATTTTTTTCGTGAAGGAGATATTGACATTGACGGAATCCTGGGCGCACAGGAAGGCCCCCTTCTGGCAGATCAGGCCGCCGGTGGCGCTGACATCCAGAGGGTAGATCTGGCCAGCCACAGTGGAAGCAAAGGCAATGAGAGCGCCGGGCCTCTGGGCAGTATAGGTGGCCATGAACAGGGATTCTCCTGCAAACATGCGGCCGATTCCCTTCATGAGACCGCCGCGGGTGTTGGTGGCCATGGCGATCCCGTCGCTCATCCATGTCATGCCTCCGGACTGGGTAAATACGCTCTCACCTTTCGAATCGAACATGATCTCCACAGCAGGCATTGTGTCACCTACAATACGATATTTCATATGGGTCCCTCCTTTAAGAATGATACATGAATGGCAGCCCATGATCCTCATGATGGCGTGCGGCAGAGGCGGGGCCATACTGTTTTTATCATTTTATCATACAGGCCGCAGGATGAACAGATGGAAACATTTCAAAAACGTTACGCTTTTATTAATTCTTCTGCGGGCACTTGTGTGGATTCCGGGCGGATGTTAGAATGAACGCAGGATGGTGATCAGAATGAGAAAATGGATCATAAATATGGGGATCCTGACAGGGATCTGGCTGACTCTGGCCGGCTGTGGGGCTCCCAAAGCCCAGGTAATCATGGAGGCGGAAACGGCAGCTGCGGATAGGACAGAGACCCAGGCTGGACAGGAGCTGCTGGGAGATCCAAAGGAGAGGGCAGAGGAAACGGTTTCTTTTCTGGAGCAGTTTGAGAGCAGCCTTTCCTTCCGGGATATGGACCGGGAAAGGGCAGCTGCTTACGGCGGTCCCCTGGAGGATTCTTACGCGTTTTACGGACGTGAAACAGAGGACGGGGCAGGCTATGTCCTGGGGATCAAAATACGGAAGGAGAGCCTTCTGGACGGGCTTACGGTGTATGGAGAGGACGATCATATGGAGGCAGTGATCCAGAATGACCAGGACGGTGGCTATGATACCGTTTATGAGCTGGATGGCATATCGGTATTTCTTTCGGGTTCATCCCAGAATGGGGTTTTAAATGAGGTCCTGTATCTGCAGCCGGAGGATCTGGAGACGCCGGAGGAGCTTTTAAATGCCTTTGACCTGGGATACTGCCATGGAGCCGCAGGTGCAGCCTATGTCCGGGATGTGCTGGAGCGGCAGGTCCGCTTTACGCCGCCGGATACTGAGGCATACCTGGCAGTGGAGGTGGAACGGGACGGAGAGCTTTGCACAGAATACGTTCCTCTGACACGGGAGGAGGAGCGGGAGATCCTGGATTCCAAAGAACCGGTTCCTTTGGAGGACGGAGACAGACTGGAGTTCTTTGTGAGCCAGGAAACGTATGAGGAACAGGATATAGATGGTGGCGCGGTCACGGCTCCGGCCCTGCGGATCGCAGAGGAACGATGCGGGTTCCGGCCTTCTTATATTGAGCCAGATATGGACATAGAAAAGAAAGAGGAAACCAGAGAAGAGGCAGAGAAAGAGAACGAAGGGGAAGACGGAGAAGAAACCGGGGAAGAAAATGAAGAAGCCAGAGAGGAAGCCGGAGAAGAGAGCGAAGAAGCCAGAGAAGAAGCCGGAGAAAGGGCCAGGGAGGCCATGGAAAATGGAGAAGCCGATGGAGATTAGAAAAAATAGTTTATTGGAAAAATTAGAAAATTATGGAAAATCGGATTTTTATCCGTTTCATATGCCAGGCCATAAAAGGCAGGATTTTTTGAATGGTTTTCCGGATCCGTATTCCATCGACATTACAGAGATCGACGGTTTCGATAACCTGCATCATGCGGAAGGGATCTTAAAGGAATCCATGGAGCGTGCGGCAGAGATCTATGGGGCGGACCAGACGTGTTATCTGGTAAATGGCAGCACCTGCGGGATCTTAAGCGCTGTCTGCGGCTCCACGGCCTGGGGCGGAAAGCTCCTTATGGCCAGAAACTGCCACAAGTCGGCGTATCACGGGCTGATCTTAAACCATCTGGAGCCTGTATATGTGTATCCGTCTTATCTGGAGGGGCCGGGGATCAGCGGAGGAGTCTGTCCTTCAGATGTGAGAAGGATCCTGGAGCAGGATAAAAAGCGGGAGATCCAGGCGGTTCTGGTGGTCTCTCCTACGTATGAAGGCGTCGTATCGGACATTGCAGGGATCGCGGCAGCGGCCCATGAGCATGGGATCCAGCTGATCGTGGACGAGGCCCACGGCGCGCACCTTCCCTTTGGCGGAAAGGAAAACGGCTTTCCGGAGCCAGCGCTGTCCATGGGGGCGGACGTGGTGATCCAGAGCCTCCATAAGACGCTCCCATGCTTTACCCAGACGGCGGTCCTCCATATGAAGGGGGATCTGGCGGACCGGGAAAGGATCTGCCGATATCTGGGGATGTTCCAGAGCTCCAGCCCGTCGTATGTTTTCATGGCGGCTATGGAGCAGTGCATCCGGTTCATGGACGGGGACGGACGCCGGGAGATGGCGGCTTATGGAAAGCGGCTGGAGCGGTTTTTCCAGCAGGTAAAGGATCTTAGGAACTTAAAGGTACTGGACTGGGAGAAGATCGTGGAGGCAGATCATTCCAGAAAAGCCGGAGCAGCTCCCGGAACGATTTCTGTGTACGGCTGGGATCCCTCAAAGATCGTTATTTCCTGTAAGAGAGTCTGGTTTAAGAACGTCTCTGGGGAAAGGCAGCGGTTAAGCGGAGAGGCTCTGGGAAACATCCTGCGGGAGCGGTATCATCTGGAAATGGAGATGTGTGCGCCGGAATATGTCATTGGAATGACGTCGGTAATGGACACGGAGGAAGGACTTCTGCGGCTGGAAAAGGCCCTCTGGGAGCTGGATCAGGAGCTGGACACAGAGCCGGAAAGCGTTTCCGGCAGAACGGGGGAAGGCCATGGAGACAGAGGGCTTTCTGAGCTTCCACAGCCGCCTCTGCGGCTTTCTCCGGCGGAGGCCATGGAAATGCCCGGGATCAGGAAAAGG
Organism: Alitiscatomonas aceti; assembly: GCF_025567195.1. Taxonomy (NCBI): domain Bacteria; kingdom Bacillati; phylum Bacillota; class Clostridia; order Lachnospirales; family Lachnospiraceae; genus Alitiscatomonas; species Alitiscatomonas aceti. Next base: position 3,549 of record NZ_JAOQJF010000019.1, read on the forward strand.
CTGTCAGAAAGCGCCGGCAGCGTGTCACGGGAATTTATCTATCTGTATCCTCCGGGGATCCCGGTCCTGGCTCCGGGAGAGGAGATCACAGAAGACGTTCTGGAGCGGGCAGCCTGGTATGAAGCTATGGGGCTGTCTGTCCAGGGCCTGGAGGACCCATCCCTTTCCAACATAATAACGGTTGCGGAAAAATAAGGGTTTATGTTACAATGTCAGTCAGTTGGGCCAATATTGCAGCATGGCTCCAGGATTGTACAGCAAAAGAGAACGGAGCGCAGAAAATGGGCAGGATCTTTTATATCATGGGCAAGAGCGCCACAGGTAAGGATACGGTATTTAAGGAGCTTTTAAAGCGGAGGCCGGAGCTTACGACGGTGGTTCCCTATACCACCCGTCCCATCCGGGAGGGAGAGACAGACGGGGTGGAGTATTTTTTTACTTCGTCAGAAAAACTGGAACAGTTTAAAAATTCCGGAAAGATCGTGGAGCTTAGGACGTATGAGACGGTCATGGGGCCGTGGAGCTATTTTACCATGGACGACGGCCAGTTTGATATCCATGGAGAAGGGGACTGTCTGATGATCGGGACCCTGGAATCCTATGAAAAGATGTGCCGGTACTACGGAAACGGGGCGCTGGTCCCGGTTTATATAGAGGTCCCCGACGGGATCCGGCTCCTTCGGGCCGTGAAACGGGAGGGAAAACAGAAAAATCCCAATTACAGGGAGGTCTGCCGCAGGTATCTGGCCGACGAGGATGATTTTTCTGAAGAGCTCCTTTCCAGGCTCCGGATCGGAAAACGGTTTTCCAACACAGACCTGGAGGCCTGTCTGGAAGAAATTTTAAAGGAAATGGAATCACACTGAAAAATGTGATATAATAGAAGGAAGTTTCGATAAAAGATTGGAGGGATGGTTATGCTGGAGGGTAAGGTTACAGGTTTTCAGGATATTCTTGGAAACGATATGGTCAAAGAGCATTTTAAAAAGGCCATCGAAAATCATAAAATATCTCACGCATATATTCTGACAGGCGAGGCTGGAATGGGGAGAAAATCCATCGCCAATGCATTTGCCATGACGCTCCTTTGTGAAAAAGGAGGCAATGAGCCTTGTATGGTATGCCATTCCTGCAAACAGGTTCTGGGGGGAAACTACCCGGATCTCATCTATGTGACCCACAGCAAGCCGGGGAGCATCGGCGTGGACGATATACGGGAACAGATCAACGATACCATCATGATCCGGCCGTACAGCAGCTATTATAAGATCTATATTGTGGACGAGGCGGAGAAGATGACGGTACAGGCCCAGAACGCCCTTTTAAAGACCATGGAGGAGCCGCCGTCTTATGCGGTCATCATCCTGATCACCACCAACCAGGAGGCGTTTCTTCCCACGATCCTCTCCAGGTGCGTCCAGCTGAAATTAAAGCCCTTAAAGGATTTTACAGTGAAAAGCTATCTGACGGAGCATCTGGATATTCCGGAAAAGGAGGCGGAGATCTGCGCAGCCTTTGCCCGTGGAAATCTGGGAAAGGCCATCCACCTGGCATCCTCCGACGAATTTAAGGAGTTGTTCCAGAAAGTCATGAATATCGTGAAAAATGTAAGATCCATGGATATTGCAGTGCTTCTGGACTGTATCCGCGAGATCAAGGAAATGAACTTTGATATCGAAGAGGTGCTGGATCTGATGCAGCTCTGGTACAGGGACGTCCTTATGTTCAAGGTGACAAAGGATATGAACCTGCTGATATTTAAGGATGAATATAAAATGATCAATGAACTGGGGGAAAAGGCTGACTATGCGGGGCTGGAGCAGATCCTCAGCGCCATCGACACGGCGCGGGCGAGACTGGAGGCCAACGTCAACCTGGAACTGGTGATGGAGCTTTTGTTCCTGACCATGAAGAACCCGTCGTAAGGAGATAAGAATGACAAAAGTAATCGGAGTCCGTTTCCGCAAAGCGGGAAAGGTATATTATTTCAGTCCGGGAGATGAGGAGATCAAAGCCGGACAGCACGTGATCGTGGAGACAGCCAGGGGCGTGGAATACGGCCACGTGGTCCTCGGAAGCCACGAGGTGGACGATAAAAAGGTGATCCAGCCCTTAAAGCCTGTGATCCGGATGGCTACGGCAGCCGACGAGGAGATCGAGAGAAGGAATAAGGAAAAGGAGAAGGAAGCCTTTAAGATCTGTCTGGAAAAGATCAAAAAGCATGAGCTGGATATGAAGCTCATCGATACGGAATATACCTTTGACAATAATAAGGTGCTGTTCTATTTCACAGCCGACGGAAGGATCGATTTCCGGGACCTGGTAAAGGATCTGGCATCCGTATTTAAGACCAGGATCGAGCTGCGCCAGATCGGCGTCCGGGACGAGACGAAGATTGTCGGCGGCATCGGGATCTGCGGAAGACCGCTGTGCTGCGCCTCCTACCTGTCTGAGTTTATCCCGGTGTCCATTAAGATGGCCAAGGAACAGAACCTGTCCTTAAATCCCACAAAGATATCCGGCGTCTGCGGAAGGCTCATGTGCTGCTTAAAGTACGAGGAAGAGACGTATGAGGAGTTAAATGGGCGGCTTCCCAATATCGGGGATTATGTGACCACCGACGACGGCTTAAAGGGAGAGGTCCACAGCGTCAGCATCCTAAGGCAGCTGGTGAAGGTGGTTGTCACCGTCAACGGAGATGAAAAGGAGATCCGCGAATATAAGGTGGATCAGCTGAAATTCCGTCCCAAGAGGAAAAAGGAAAAAATGAGCATCAGCGACGCAGAATTAAAGCAGCTGGAGGCTCTGGAGAAAAAAGAAGGGAAATCGAAGCTGGATGATAACTGATCTGATGGAAAATGAGCGGCTGGACGACCTTCAGAGAAACGGGCTGAAGATCATCCAGAAGACCGACGGCTTCTGCTTCGGAATGGACGCGGTGCTGCTTTCCGGGTTTGCATCAGTAAAGCCCGGGGAACGGGCGCTGGATCTGGGTACTGGGACCGGGATCATCCCCCTTCTCCTTTCGGCAAAAACAAAAGGAGAGCATTTCACCGGGCTGGAGATCCAGACAGAGATCATGAAAATGGCCCAGAGGAGCGTGGCCTTAAACGGCCTGGAAAAAAAGATCGACATCATACAGGGAGACATTAAGGAAGCCAGCCGGATCTTCGGAGCGGCTTCCTTTGATGTAGTGACCTCAAATCCCCCCTATATGAACGATGCCCATGGCCTTAAGAATCCCGGGGATGTGAAGGCCATTTCCCGTCATGAGGTGCTCTGCACCTTAGAGGACGTGGTCCGGGAGGGAACAAAGGCGTTAAAGCCCGGAGGCCGTTTCTACATGGTCCACAGGCCCCACCGGCTGGCAGAGATCATTACGGTGATGAGGCAGTATAAGCTGGAGCCCAAGCGGATGAAATTTGTCCATCCCTTTGCAGATAAGGACGCCAACATGGTCCTCATTGAGGCTGTCCGGGGCGGGGGAGCCTGGCTTAAGCTGGAACCGCCGGTGATCGTTTATAAGGAGCCGGGGGTCTATACGGACGAGATCTATGAGATATACGGATACTAGGAGCCGCGTCCGGGGGACATGGTGCCCCTGCCGGGGATAACAGAAACCGTCGGAAAGGAGATACAGACATGGCGGGAAAGCTATATTTATGTGCAACGCCCATTGGAAATCTGGATGATATCACCCTGCGGGTGTTAAATACATTAAAAGAGGTGGATCTGATCGCCGCAGAGGATACCCGCCACAGCATCAAGCTTTTAAATCATTTTGATATTAAAACGCCCATGACCAGCTACCATGAGTATAACAAGGTGGAGAAGGCCAGGTATCTTGTGGATAAGCTGAGGGAAGGTACCAACATTGCGTTGATAACTGACGCGGGAACGCCTGGGATCTCGGATCCCGGGGAGGAGCTGGTGAAGCAGTGCTATGAGGCCGGGATCGAGCTGACCTCCCTTCCGGGACCTGCCGCCTGTATCACGGCCCTGACCATCTCCGGCATGGCCACCAGGCGCTTTTCCTTTGAGGCCTTTCTGCCCCCGGATAAAAAGGAGAAGCAGAGGATCCTGGAGGAATTAAAGCAGGAGACCAGGACCATGATCCTCTATGAGGCCCCCCACCGGCTGGTCAGGACCCTGGAGGAGCTTATGGAGGCTCTGGGGGACCGGAATATCACCATCTGCCGGGAGCTGACGAAAAAGTATGAGACGGCCTTCAGGACCACCTTTTCCGGGGCTCTGGCCCACTATGAGAACGAAGAGCCCAGAGGCGAGTGCGTCATCGTCGTAGAGGGGAAGAGCCTGGAGGAGATCGAAAAGGAAAAGGCAGCGGCCTGGGAGGACATGACAGTGGAGGAGCACATGGACCTGTACCTGGAACAGGGTATGGACCGGAAGGACGCCATGAAGCAGGTGGCAAAGGACCGGGGGATCAGCAAAAGGGATGTATACCAGGTGCTGGTGGAGAGAAAGCTATAACATCAAGGGAGCAGATGTTTTCTGGTCTTCAAACTGTTTATACCTTGCCAGGCTCTTGGCGGCCAGCACAAATCCGATCGCCCCGGCTTCACCATATATGACCAGCATGGCAATGATCAGCCGTTCTAATTTTCCGATCATGCTTCCGGCGGAGGAATCACTGGATTTTGGTGAATCAGGATTTTTTTGAAGGGAAATAGATGCGGTAAGCATTTTTACAAATTGGGAAGCCGGGGTCAGAAGAAGGATTACCAGCAGCAGATAACGCATATTCTGAAGAAGCGGGACTTGTATACACAGGGACTTGAAAGTTTCTGTAAGATTTTCGGGGAGATGGAAAAAACAGGATCCAGCGAGGATCGATGCGGTATGAATAAGCTGGCTGGTACAGAATGCAGTCAGCTGACTGCGGGGAGATATGTGATTTCTGGTATAATAGTGGAATGTAAGAACGTCGGTTATAAAGTGAGACAGGATAATGAACATCCATGCGATGACTGCACTGGGAAATGAAACACATAGAATAAATATAAGTCCCAAAATAAGAGAATACATCCCAAAATGAGGGAGCAGGCATCTGAAACAGGGATGTTTTTTTACATCCGGGGAACCTGGCCATAGATGAAAGTCAGCAAGGAAATGTACGGATAAAATCAATAATAAAAGTGACAAAACTATACCTCCTTCATATTTGTATTCATTTCATACAACACGGTTAACGCCATGCTGCGTGCCCAATATATATTTCCGCTTTCTAATGAACGCGCAATGGTCTGTCTTTTTATAGAAAGGATTTTTGCTGCTTCAGTTGGGATCCCACGCTGCTTGCCGCCAGTGACAAAAAAGGCGTTCGGTTCTGTGTTTCTATAAATATCATTTCTGGCCCGGGCCGGTATCTGCCCGACTGAATCATCGGTTAAATTTATATGATCAAGAGGAAGTTCCCTGTCTGTTTTTGATATTTTATGATCAAAACAGCTTTTTTCAATTAATAACCGATTGAAAGCCAGAGAGTCATAGGGCCATTGAAAGTCATTTTTCAGGCAGAGCGGAAACAGAATTTCAGTGATGAGGAACAGTTGATTCTGGGTGATGCTCAGATTTTCAGTAACATTTGCAGCTCCTCCCATTAGTGTATTGAGCGTTCGATCATTTCTGGAGGCGCTGTACATCAGTACAGGATATCCCAGTGCAGGGTCTGTGCAGCGGATCGCATTTCGTGCATTATGATAAACTTCGCCATCCTGACTGGTTGTTCCCCGGCCTTTCATCTGCAGGTTCCAGTTTCCGATCCCTATTCCGGCCCGGATCTTAACTGGATACAGCCATATGGAAAAAAATCTGTAAAATAAATAAGCAGATTCTCCCGTAGAAAATAATCCCTGTATTTCGTCTCCGGCACTGAATTCTACTGTTCGCAGTATATCGCCGGAAAACGCCTTATTTAAAAAATCCAGAACCCAGATCATATGAGTCTGGATCAAAAAACGGTCTGAATCCGTATAGGATCTGGAATTTCTTAGATCTATAATTAACGCTGCATATTCCTGGGACATCACAATCACCTCTTCATGAGTATAACATTTTAGAAGTGTAAAAGCAACTGAATAAGGGTGCTATTTGAATATGCAGCTAAAATACGCTTCTAAAATATGAGGCAGGATCTATGATTTAAGAATGACGGTCATCAAAGGCTTCCCTTACATCAGAAAGAAATTTTGTGATGGGCAGCGTCTGAGGACAGCTGCCTTCACATTTTTTACAGCCGATGCAGTCTGCCGGACCTCCGCCTGAAGCGGTCATGTTCTGGTAAACAGGAGCGATCTTCCAGCCGTCTCCGGGATTTTGCTTATATTCGTTATACAGCCTGAAATATTCCGGTATATGGATCTTTTTCGGGCATCCGCTGACACAGTAGCCGCACCCAGTACAGGGAACCGCGATGGAGTTCCTTAAAAGGCCGGCAGCTTCAAAAAGAACGCTTTGTTCGTATTCTGTCAGCGGCTGGCGGCACGCCAGATTATCCAGGAGCTGCTCCATGGTGTTCATTCCGCTGAGGACGATCTCCACCTGCGGAAGGCTTTCTGCAAACCGGATCGCATAGGAGGCCTGGCTGGCGTCCGGTGAAAGTTTTTCCAGGAGCCGTCCGGCCTTTTCGGGAAGAGCAGCCAGCGCTCCGCCCTTGACAGGCTCCATGACGATGACCTTTTTTCCATGCTTTACGGCAGTCTCATAGCAGCGTCTGGACTGGATGGAGCTGCTTTCCCAGTCCAGATAATTGATCTGGAGCTGTACATAATCCACCTCCGGATGGCGCGTAAGGATCTCATCCAGAAGATCAGCAGAATCATGGTAGGAAAATCCTGTCTTTATAGCTTTTCCAGTCTTTTTTAATTCTTCAAGAAATCCAAATTCCCTATATTTTTCAGCAATTTCATAATGTTTTCCATTGAGCCAGTGGAGCAGATATACATCAAAGAAATCCACCTGGCAGCGGTCCTGCTGTTCCTTAAAGTACCGGTAACAGTCTTCGTGGGAGGTCATTTTATAGCCAGGCAGCTTGTCGGCCAGAAGAAAGGAGCTCCGGGGATGGCGCTTTACCAGGGATTCCCGGATGGCCCATTCGCTTTTTCCATCCAGATAGGTGTAGGCGGTGTCAAAATAGTTCTGCCCGTGGGCTAAAAATACGTCTGTCATCTGATCTAACAGGCTTAAGTCGATCTCTCCGGCCGGGGTTACTGGGAGGCGTAAGAAGCCAAAGCCAAGTTTGTTCATATGGGATTCCTCCATTTTTATATTTGAAAATAAGGGATCACCGTCGGTGATCCCTTAAAATCGTAAAAGGTGTACTATCTGGTCTTGATGGCCATCATCCAGTAATGATTATCGTTGAAATCAAAGGTGCCGATCTCCGTCATATGAGCCTTTTTTGTGTGGGCGGCGTAGCTGCGTCCGTTGATCTGGTTGATGAAGGTCACCATGACGGGATACTGGTCCTCGAACTGCTTCAGAGAGGCCTTGAAGATCCCTTCAAAAACGCCTGTGCCCCGGACGGAAACATCCACGCAGACGGGGCCGTACTGGTAGGTGTTCGTTTCGTCTAAGGCGGTTCCCTCAAACGGCATATCCGGCAGCACCTCGGTCATCCGCTTCATGATAGGGACCTGCATCCAGTAATCCCATCCCGCAGCCAGGGCAAAGGCCTTTACGGTCCCGTTTTCATCCTTTGCCAAGGTCACGCCCTTCCGGTTTACGATGAGATCCTCAAACTGCTGGTCCGAGAGCTTGGTGGTCACGAAGCCGCCGGCGATATCCTCCTGGGAAATGGTATCTTTATGATATCTTGCCAGCAGGGCTTTGATCGCCGGCAGATCGTTCATGGTTGCCAGAGTGTATTCCATCTGTCTGTTCCTCCGTTTTCTTATTTTATAGCCGGACGGATGCTTTTTAGTGGTTCTTTAACCACTCCATAGCCACATGGGCGTAAACAGCTGCTCCCACAGGAAGGGCGTCCTCATGGAACATGGCCTTTGGATGATGCTGGGGGTAGCAGTAGCCCTGTTCGGGCTGACCGGCGGCGATGCCAAGGAACACGGTGGGAACCTCGTTGGCTACATAGGAGAAGTCCTCAGAGCCCATGTTGCTCATGTGCTGGCCGATGTCGTTTAAGTCCACAAAGTGAACGCCCTCCAGTTCTCCAAGATATCCCTTTACTTCCCCGTAGAGCTCCTGGTTATGGAATAAGACAGGACAGCCGCTTCCATATTCCACATGGGCCTCGGCGTTGAAGGCGGCAGCCACAGTGCTTACGATGGCGTCCATACGGGTCTTTACCATTTCCCGGGTGGTATTTTTTAATGTGCGGATGGTTCCGGACATCATGGCCTCCTGGGGGATCACGTTGGAGGTGTTTCCGCCGTGCATCTGGCCGATGGTAAGGACCATATTGTCCGCCGGATCCATTTCCCGGGCGTTGATGGCCTGGAGAGCCAGATGGATGTGGGACATGACGTTTAAGGGATCCACGCCGTTGTTGGGCTGGGCTCCGTGACAGCCTTTGCCGGTGATCTTAATGGTAAACCAGTCCACGGCAGCCATTTTAGAGTCTGCGCCGGTCATGATCACAGTGCCTGCCGGCAGCGGAAGGTTTGTGAATACGTGGATGCCCAGGGCGGCGTTTACGTCCGGGTCTTTTAAGATCCCGTTTTCCACCATCATCTTCGCTCCGTCCATGGTTTCCTCGGCCGGCTGGAACATGAGCTTTACCTGGCCCTCCAGCTCATCCTCATGGGCCTTTAAGAGACGTGCTGCGCCCAGCATATTGGCTGTATGACAGTCATGGCCGCAGGCGTGCATGCATCCGTTTTCAGATTTAAATTCCAGGTCTGTCATTTCTGTTACAGGGAGGGCGTCCATATCACCGCGGATCAGGAAGCATTTTCCCGGCTTCTTTCCGGCGACAGCCACTACGCCGCTTCCCATTCTCTGGGGCTCATATCCCATTTCCCTTAATTTTTCCTCCACATAGGCCGCGGTCTTCGGAAGTTCCAGACCCAGCTCCGGGTTCTGGTGGAAGTGGCGGCGGTCCGCCGTTAAAGTGTCCTTCATGGCAAGTGCTTCGTTATACATGTTCATGATCCATTCCGCCTTTCTTTTAAATGAATGATTGAATCGGGGCCAGGCTGCAGATATTGCAGCAGCAGCCCCAGTTTTGTGCGTTCAACATAGTCGTCCCAGTGGACCGGGATCAGTTCATTGACCTTTTCGATCCGCCTCCGGACTGTATTGACATTGACAAAAAGTTTTTCGGCTGTCAGGCTGTAATTTAAATTGTTTTCAAGATAGGTTTTTAAAGTATAGAGGAGTTCCTGGTTCTTTTCTGAGTCGATGAGCTTCTGGAGCTTTTTTAAAAGAGGGCCCAGTTCGTCCTCAGGGATATTGATCCAGGTGAGGATCCCCAGTGCGTCGTAATCAAAGAGGGTCTTCCGGGAATCGGTAAGTCTTCCGATATTCAGGACCTTCCGGCATTTTTCAATATGAGGACGGAGATCATGGAGATCTCCCGAATCTCCCGTAAAGCTGAAAAACCAGGATACGTCGGGGAAAGTCCCCCGGAGGAGCTTCTGGAACTCCAGGATCAGTCCACGGATCTCTTCCTTATTTATGGGGGACAGCCGGACGGCGTTGAGGAGGATGACTCCTTCTGCGGATGACAGGAATGCCACGCGGCCGATCCGGTTCATTCGGCAGCGTTTGAACGCCTCCAGCATGGAGATCCTGTGGCTCCGGATATCCAGCTCATCCTGGTCGTGACGGAACAGGATGCAGAGGTATGGCTGCTCCACGGAGAGCCCCAGCTGGTCCGCCTGGTAGATCAGCTGCCGGGCGTCAGCAGGAGTGCTTTCCATGGCCAGGTGGATCAGATTTTCAAACCCGATATTGCTGGCATCCCGGGCGACCACCTGCTGGTCGAAGATTCCCTGGAGCATCAGATATGCGATGCGCATAGAATATTCGTCGTAAAAATCCAGGAATTTCCTGGATTCCATCACGCAGAAGTACGCCTGGGTGATCCCCGCGGACTCAATGGGGATGGTGACCCAGCTGATCCGGGGTTCATTGGCAGCCTCTCCTTTGAGGAGACGGTACCGTTTCATGTGGATACAGTCGCAGAGGGCGTGGCTGGTATGGGGAAGCTGGGGAGACCAGTAATCGGATTCGCGGATCCCATATTTTTCACTGGCCTTTTTGAAGTTGTCTGAGCTGTAATACCGCTTATCCATGGTCACATCATAGAGAAAAGCGGGGAATTCCATTTCGGTTTCCAGGGTCTTTAAGATTTTCTGGATGGCCTGTTCCTTGTAATTCTGATTGTAGCAGCCGGGGCCCTGGCTGATGTCGATCCTGAGACTCTGGATCGCATGGTTTAATACGCCCACGTTTACCTGGTTGACCACGGTCATCCAGGACGGGGAGTAGGGCATGGTGATCAGGGGAATGCTGTTCCTGTCATAAATCTCGATCAGTTTCTCCGGGATCTTATCCAGATAGCTGCCCCTTTTTATCACCAGGGCTGCGTGGCTGGGAATAAAATTCTCACAGAATTTCTCCAGGTAGCCTTCAAATTCAGCAAAAATATAACCGGACGTGAAAATAAGCTCTTTTCCAATACTCCAGCGATGGCCTTCCGGCACCTCCAGGAAGCTGACGCCCTGGATCTCGCGGTTTAATCCTTTATGGCCGGCAATGACGTGAAAATCCTTAAAAAAGTCCATACTGAGCAAATCGCCGACTGAAATTCCCATACTGCGGGACCTCCCTCTTCTGTCACCCGGATGGAAGCTGGTTCCAAACCGGTTCTTTCATGCAAAATATTGTCGTATTCAGTCTAGCATACCATAAAATAGACAAAAAATATAGGACATATTGTGCATTTTGCTGTTTTTTAACAGCGTGAGCAGAAAGAGGGAGGAAGAGAGACGGGATCTATTCCGTTTTTTTGCCTTCCATTTTTTTCATGGCCATGGCGATAAAAATGGAACCAAATACGCATAACAGGGTTCCCAGATAGCTGCTGGCTCCCGGAAGGAAGTTGAATACTCCTTTGTTGATGGCAATATAAACGACACACCCGAATACCAGCATGATCACGGCCAGCTTTTTCTGGTTCATGGCGAACTGTACGAAGAGAGCGCCGAAGAGGGCCGGAAGCAGGTAGTTTAAGGCTGCGGTAACAGAAGGCGGGAGCATGGCCAGAATAGAGCTTCCGGCAATGACGCCAACGGAAAGAATGATGATGTTGATGATAATGGAAACGCCCATTCCAATGGTGGAGATGATGGAGCCCTGCTCGGATCCCAGCTCCACACCGGCAGAAACCTGGGCAATGCTGGCACAGGGAACGCGCATGTTGGAGATATTTCCGGAAAGGAACGCCATGTAGGTTCCCACAGGCCCCAGGACCGGATAATAGGAGATCGGCTCAATGACCCAGAGGAAGCCGAAGCTGGTGGTAACGGTAATGAAGCAGGTAGCCAACAGCGCAAGATCCGGCCAGAGACCATGGCCAAAGCCAAGAACAAGGGCGGGAAGGAAAGAGGCGAAAACGCCGAGAATGCCGGTGATCTTTCCGATCCGGTGCATTTTTGGTAAGTAATCGTTGGTGAAATAATGTTTGTCCATAAAAATAAGCCCCCCTATACCAGTGCTGTGATGACCATGGCGACCAGGATCGCGATGGTCAGATTCCATTCTTTTAACCAGGAGATTTTGAATTTTCCGGAAACATAGAGCAGAATGGCCATAAATACGCCGCCCAGCACACAGGAAAGGGCAGATTTATCCACTGCAACCAGCTTCTGGCTCACCATGCCGCCGAAGGCGCCGACCATGGCAGCCCCGGAGATCACGCCCACTAAAGCGGAGTTTCCGCCTGCCATTCTGTTCTGTACCTTTTCCATTTTGTCAGCGGTGAGAGTGGAAACGATGATCCAGCCGATGGAGCCTAGGATCATGGTCCAGACAGCCATTGTGAAGGCAAAGGTGGTCATTTCATCCACGCCCAGCTGGACACCGGCGGATGCGGTTCCAATTCCGGCTGCGATGGACTCGAACATAACGGAGCCGATGAAGGAAAGACGCATCCAGGCCATGGGGCCGCCCACTGATACCAGGAGCGAAAGCATTCCGCTCAGGATCACGACCGACGGGCCAAGAGAGGTGAGGGCGGAGCTTTTCATTGCCCGTTTCACCTGGTCGTTGGTAAGGCCCACCTTCGGGGCGGCGTCCATGGCCTTTTTTGTGAAGATCACAGCCTGGAATACCACCAGAAGTACGGCGGTTCCGCAGGCCAGCCACATGGGAAGACTGTTTGCAAGCTGCATTGCATCCATAAGAGTACCTCCTTTAACGGATTCAATAAAATTTTTTAAAAGAATGACACAATTTTACTATATAAGGATCCGTTATACTATGGTACAGGATGCGTATTTTTGTAAAAATATTTCCGCTAGGAATAAAAATTATAAAAAAACTGGAAAAAAGTAATTTTTTTTACTTTTTAAAGAAATTTCACCCGCAGGTTCCGGATGGCCGGAGACTTGGCCAGGACCGTGTAGGCCACGCCGCCCAGGACGATCCCGGCAGCAGTCTGGGCGATCAGGGTGAAGCATTCGGCCATGGCAACGCCTCCGCCGTAAAGGGGGATCTTTACTAAGGTATAGCCGATCACATGGAAAATGCCGCCGGTGACGGCCCCGGCCAGCCAGGAATATTTAAAATGGGGCAGCAGCCGGTACATGATGAGTCCCATGATCAGCGCCCAGCCGCCCTTTAAGACAATGGTAGGCAGGACCCAGGCGGCGTATCCGGCGATGAAGTCGGAAAGTCCGGCTCCGATGGCTCCGGCCAGCATTCCCCTGCGGGTGCCGAACAGGCAGACCGTGAGGATGATCATGCAGTCTCCCAGGTGAGTGTAGCCAAAGGCTGTGGGGATCTTGAAAAAATACGTTCCAGTGAATACCAGGGCGGCCATGAGGCCGGTGATGGCCATATCCAGGGTGGGATCGCAGGCACGGGCTGGTCCGGAGGAATGAGTTTTTTGCATAGCAGGCGCTCCTTTTCGTTTCTGTTCCGGGATTTTATTTCAGTCCCATGAATTTTGCAGCGTTATTATAGAAAATATTTTCCAGGCCCTCGTCGTTTACTCCGCAGGCCATGACCTTCTGGATCTCCACAGTGGGATGGTGGAATGGGGAGTCGATGCCGAACATGACCCGCTCGTGGCCCACGGTCTCATAGGCGTTGGCGATCTGGCAGCTCATGGACGTGCCGGAGGTCTCCAGCCAGATATTTTCGTATCTCCTGGCCATGGTGATGGCTGCGTCCACATAGACGCCGTGGGCATGGCCCATATGGATCATTACCATGGGAAGCTTCGGGTGACGCTCCGCTAAGAGGCCGATCTGCCAGGGAAGGGAGAAGGGCGGGTGGCCGGAGTGGACGAACAGGGGCTTTCCGTATGCTTCGCAGATCTCTGCCACGGGATCCACACAGGGAGCGTCGGCGGTGTAGCCGTCAAAGAGGGGCTGGAGCTTGGCTCCGGCAAAATGCTCGTCCCGGATATAGTGTTCCAGGGCATCGTAAGCCTCCTTTCCTTCGGCGCAGTTGATCCACATTAAGGGGATGATCTTCTGGGGCTCTGCCCGGAAGGCCGACGCGGTATCTTCGTTGGCGTGGGGGCCGCTGGCCACCAGGATAGTCCTTTCTATCTTGTAGGTCTCCATCTGCTGTAAGAGACGTTCCGTATCAAAGTGGATGTTAAAGGGGCTTCCGAAGGCGCCGATGTGGGTGTGGGCGTCGATCTTTTTGAAGCGTGCAAATGTAGTATCTGTGTACATGACGGGTTCTCCTTTCCGGCTGGCTTTTCTGGCTTCCAGGATCATGGGGAAATCGTGGGGATCTGAGATCCCCTGGAAGCCGATTGACTTTATGGCATCATCATATAGAAAAAATGGCATTGTTTAAATAGCCAATTTTGGAATATTTGACCAGGCCAGATAGAGAGGGCGGGAGGAAAAAACAAAAAAAAGCTGCCAAAGGGCGGATATGAACAAAAATCCAGAAAAACCTCTTGACAAATCTTCTTCCAGGACGTACCATAGGCAATATAATTTGAATATCAAAATATTTGAAACCAAAAACAAAATTCGACAAGGACAGAGTATGAAAGCCAGAATTGCAGGAATCGGCGCGTATGCACCGGAGAGAGTCGTGACCAACGACCAGCTATCAGAGATCGTGGATACCAGCGATGAGTGGATCAGAAGCCGCACCGGCATATCGGAACGGCGGATCTCCACAGGGGAGACCACCAGGGACCTGGCGGCGGAGGCGGCCAGGCGGGCGTTAAAGGCCGCGGGCGTGGATGCCCGGGAGTTGGACATCATCATCCTGGGAACCTCGTCGCCAGATAACAATTATCCCAGCGACGCATGCAGCGTCCAGGCCATGATCGGCGCGGAAAACGCCGTGGCCTTTGATATTTCGGCGGCCTGCGCGGGATTTATCTTCGCCATGAACATCGTCCATGGATTTTTCCAGGCGGGGATCTATAAGACGGCCCTGATCATCGGAGCCGAGACCTTAAGCAAGGTGACGGACTGGACGGACCGGGGAACCTGCGTGCTGTTTGGAGACGGAGCCGGGGCGGCAGTCTTAAAGGCAGAGGAAACGGGAGTCGAGGATATGCTCATGGGTTCCGACGGGACGAAGGGGCCGATCCTTTCCTGCACCTCCAGGACCCTGGGAAATTTCCTTACGGGAACGAAGCCGGAGCTGGGGCTCATGACCATGGACGGCCAGGAGGTATTCCGGTTCGCAGTGAAAAAGGTACCCGAGAGCATTGAGATCCTTCTGGAACGGAATCATATTTCCAGGGAGGAGATCAAGTATTATGTGCTCCACCAGGCCAACGAGAGGATCGTGGAGGCAGCCGCCAGACGGTTAAAGGAGCCCATGGAAAAGTTCCCCATGACCATCAGTAAATATGGAAACACCTCTTCGGCTTCCATTCCGCTGCTTTTAAATGATATGGCGGAAAAAAATATGCTTCAGCCGGGAGATAAGATTATTTTGTCCGGGTTCGGCGCAGGGATGACCTGGGGAGCCGTACTCATGGAATGGTAAAAAATCAAAAGGAAAAAAAGGAGATCATGACCATGTTAGAAAGAATGAAAGAGATCATCGCAGAGCAGTTAAACACAGACGCAGCAGCCATCACAGAGGAATCCTCCTTTAAGGATGACCTGGGAGCCGATTCCCTGGATCTGTTTGAGATGGTAATGGCCCTGGAGGACGAGTATTCTGTGGAGATCCCGGCAGAGGATCTTCAGAATCTGCTGACTGTGGGCGACGTAATGAAGTATTTAAAGGATAAGGGCGTAGAATAAGCCGCAGAGCGGTCGAAAAGGGTTGGAAACGGAATGAAAACTAGAATCACAGAATTGTTGGGAATTGAATATCCGGTCATCCAGGGCGGAATGGCCTGGGTGGCGGAGCATCATCTGGCAGCGGCCGTTTCTGAGGCCGGAGGCCTGGGACTGATCGGCGGCGCCAACGCGCCGGGCCAGGTGGTCCGCCAGGAGATCCGAAAGGCCAGGGAGCTGACGAAAAAGCCCATCGGCGTCAACATCATGCTCATGAGCCCCTACGCCGACGAGGTGGCAAAGGTGGTCGTGGAGGAAGGCGTCCAGGTGGTGACCACCGGGGCCGGGAATCCTGGAAAGTACATGAAGATGTGGAAGGACGCCGGGATCGTGGTGATCCCTGTGGTGGCTTCCGTGGCCCTTGCAAAGCTCATGGAACGGGGCGGCGCTGACGCCGTTGTGGCAGAGGGCACCGAGTCCGGCGGCCATATCGGTGAGGCCACCACCATGACCCTGGTTCCCCAGGTGGCGGATGCGGTCAGCATTCCGGTGATCGCCGCCGGAGGCATCGGAGACGGACGCGGCATCGCGGCGGCCTTCATGCTGGGAGCGGAGGCGGTTCAGATGGGAACGCGGTTCGTGGTGGCAAAGGAGTCCATCGTCCATGAAAATTATAAGAAGCGGGTCATCGGAGCCAAGGACATCGACTCCGCCGTCACAGGCAGGAGCCACGGCCATCCGGTGCGCTGCTTAAGAAACCAGATGACCAGACAGTATGTGAAGCTGGAGGAAGAGGGAAAGAGCTTTGAGGAGCTGGAGTACCTGACCCTGGGCGGCCTCAGAAAGGCAGTCATGGACGGCGATGTGACCGACGGTGTGGTCATGGCCGGACAGATCGCAGGTATGGTGAAAAAGGAACAGACCTGTAAGGAAATGATCGAAGAGATGATGGAGCAGGCAGAAAAGCTGCTGGCAAGATAAAGGCGGGAGAACAGATGGGAAAGACGGCGTTTATTTTTCCGGGACAGGGCGCGCAGGTCTGCGGCATGGGCCAGGATTTTTATGAACATACAGAGACGGGACGGAAAATTTTTGACCGGGCTTCAGAGCTTCTGGGATTTTCCATGCCCGAGCTTTGCTTTGAAAAAAATGACCGGCTGGATATCACAGAGTATACCCAGGCGGCCATGGTGACAGTGAGCGTTGCCATGTTAAAGGTCATGGAGGAGCAGGGCTTCCGGCCGGATGTGACGGCTGGCTTAAGCCTTGGAGAATACTGCGCCCTGGCAGCTTCCGGCGTTATGACTCCGGAGGACGCCATCCTTACGGTGCGCCGCCGGGGCATCCTCATGCAGGAGGCTGTTCCTGCCGGGAGCGGGGGAATGAGCGCTGTCCTGGGAATGAACGCAGAGGCCATCGACCAGGTTGTGGATCCCATAGACGGAGTTCAGGTGGCGAATTATAACTGTCCGGGACAGATCGTTATTTCCGGAAGTCTGGAAGCAGTGGCACAGGCCGCAGAGCAGTTAAAGGCGGCAGGAGCCAAAAGAGTTCTGCCGTTAAACGTCAGCGGCCCCTTCCATTCCGCGCTCCTTAAGGAAGCTGGAGAAAAGCTTGGGAAATTCCTGGAAAATGTGAAGATTTCGGATCCCGTGATCCCCTATGCGGCCAATGTGACCGCAGAATATGTGACCCGGGCTGAGGAGGTAAAGCCTCTGCTGGAAAGACAGGTGTATTCTTCTGTAAAATGGCAGCAGAGTGTGGAGCGGATGATCGCAGACGGCGTGGACCGGTTCGTGGAGATCGGCCCTGGAAAGACCCTGACCGGTTTTGTGAAAAAGATCAGCCGGGATGTGAAGGCCGTTAATATTGAAAAGCTGGACGATCTGGAAAAGTTAAAAGAACTGTAATAGGAGGCGGACCATGGATTTAAGCGGAAAAATTGCTCTGGTGACAGGGGCTGGAAGAGGCATCGGGCGTCAGATCGCGCTGACCCTGGCCGGATATGGAGCCACAGTGATCGTAAATTACAATGGCTCTAAGGAAAAGGCAGAAGAGACAGTGAAGGAGATCGAGGAAAACGGCGGCCAGGCGGAGGCCATCCAGTGCAGTGTGGCAGATTTTTCCCAGTCCAGGGAGCTGATCGACGCTATCGTAAAGAAATACGGGCGGCTGGATATTTTAGTCAATAACGCCGGGATTACCAGGGATAATCTGATCATGAAAATGTCGGAGGACGATTTTGACGCGGTGGTCGCCACCAATCTGAAGGGTGCGTTCAACTGTGTGAAGCACGTTTCCCGCCAGATGTTAAAGCAGAGAAGCGGCCGGATTATCAATATCTCCTCGGTTTCAGGCGTCATGGGGAATGCAGGCCAGGCCAATTACTGCGCCTCCAAGGCGGGGCTCATCGGCCTTACAAAATCCGTGGCCAGGGAGCTGGGAAGCCGCGGGATCACGTCCAACGCAGTGGCTCCCGGTTTTATCCATACAGAAATGACAGACGTTCTGCCCGATGATGTGAAAAAGGCCATGGGGGACCAGATCCCCTTAAAACGGTTCGGGGAGACGCAGGATGTGGCGGAGGCAGTGGCCTTCCTGGCATCCGACGGGGCAGCATATATCACCGGCCAGGTCCTCCAGGTGGACGGCGGCATGGCCATGTAGGAGTCAGTGTGACAAAAAGGAGAGCAAGAGAATGAACAGAGTTGTAGTAACTGGCATGGGCGCCATCACCCCCGTTGGAAACGATGTGGATACGTTCTGGAACAGCTTAAAGCAGGGAACGGTGGGCATCGGGCCCATCACCAGCTTTGATACAGCAGATTATAAAGTAAAGCTGGCGGCAGAGGTGAAGGATTTCGACCCGAAGCAGTATATGGATCCCAAGGCTGCCAGAAGAATGGAGCGGTTCTCCCAGCTGGCTGTGGCCGCGTCAAAGCAGGCCTTAGAGGATGCGGGAATTGATATGGAAAAAGAGGATCCCTACCGGGTGGGCGTCTGCGTCAGCTCCGGCATCGGCAGCCTCCAGGCCATTGAACGGGAGTATCAGAAGCTTCTGGAAAAAGGGCCGGGACGGATCAATCCCCTTCTGGTGCCGTTAATGATCAGCAACATGGCCGCTGGAAACGTGTCTATCCAGTTTGGTTTAAAGGGCAAGAGCCTGAATGTGGTGACGGCCTGCGCCACCGGGACCCACTCCATCGGAGAGGCCATGCGGGCCATCCAGCACGGAGAGGCAGAGGTCATGGTGGCCGGGGGCACGGAAAGCTCCATTACTCCCATTGGTGTGGCCGGCTTCACAAGCCTGACGGCTCTTTCCACAGCGGAGGATCCTCTGCGGGCCTCCATTCCCTTTGATGCAGAGCGCGGCGGCTTTGTTATGGGCGAAGGCGCAGGCGTCGTGGTACTGGAATCCCTGGAGCACGCAAAGGCCCGGGGCGCAAGGATCTATGCAGAGTTAGCGGGCTATGGGGCCACCAGCGACGCCTATCATATCACCTCTCCGGCAGAGGACGGCAGCGGGGCTGCAAAGGCCATGGAATACGCCATGAAGGATGCCGGAGTAAAGCCGGAGCAGATCGATTATGTCAACGCCCACGGCACAGGCACCCACCACAATGACCTGTTTGAGACAAAGGCCATTAAGCTGGCCCTGGGAGACCAGGCATACAAAACAAAGATCAGCTCCACCAAGTCCATGGTGGGCCATCTGCTGGGAGCGGCCGGAGGAGTGGAGTTCATCGCCTGTGTGAAATCCATTGAAGACAGCTTTGTCCATGAGACAGCGGGCCTTCGTACTCCGGATCCGGAATGTGACCTGGACTATGTAATGGGCGGCGGCGTTTCCATGGATGTGGATTGTGCGATCTCCAATTCCCTGGGCTTTGGCGGTCACAACGCCAGCCTGCTTGTAAAGAAGTTTGAAGAATAAAGAGGAGGGAAAGCCATGGAGATCAAGGATGTCATCGAACTGATCAAAGCCGTTTCAGACAATGGGCTGACGGGCTTTAAGATCGAGCAGGGCGATACGAAGATCGTCATTAAAAAGGAGCAGCCGGCAGTCATCCAGGCGGTTCCGGCGCTGGCTGGCTGCCAGCCGGCCGATGGAGCCGTGACCCAGACCGTCCAGACCGTTTCCGGAATGCCGTTAAACGGGAACCAGGGCAGTCCTGCTCCGCAGACGGATACGGCTGTATCCGACCGGGTCGTTGCCTGCCCGCTGGTGGGAACGTTTTATTCCTCTCCGGCTCCGGATGCCGAGGACTTTGTAAAGGTCGGGGACCATGTAAAAAAAGGCCAGGTCATCGGGATCGTGGAGGCCATGAAGCTGATGAATGAGATCGAATCCGAGTATGACGGCGTGGTGGAGGCCATCCTTGTGAAAAACGAGGAGACCGTGGAATACGGTCAGCCGCTTTTCAGGATCCGTTAAACAACAGGAGGCAGAGATATGCTGGGAATCAAGGAAATCAAGGAGATCATCCCCCACCGCCATCCATTTCTTCTGGTGGACTGCATCGAGGAGCTGGAGCCGGGCGTGCGGGCTGTTGGATATAAAGCAGTCACATATAATGAGCCGTATTTTTCCGGCCATTTCCCGGAGGAGCCGGTGATGCCGGGCGTTCTGATCGTGGAGGCCCTGGCCCAGACAGGAGCCGTGGCCGTCCTCAGCATGGA
Source organism: Alitiscatomonas aceti (assembly GCF_025567195.1). Taxonomy (NCBI): domain Bacteria; kingdom Bacillati; phylum Bacillota; class Clostridia; order Lachnospirales; family Lachnospiraceae; genus Alitiscatomonas; species Alitiscatomonas aceti. Next base: position 23,645 of record NZ_JAOQJF010000019.1, read on the forward strand.
GGAAAATAAGGGAAAAATGGCGTATTTCGGCGGCATGGACCGGGTGAAATTTAAGAAAAAGGTAGTTCCCGGCGACAGACTCCGCCTGGAATGTGAGATCATTAAGCGGAAAGGGCCGGTGGGCGTTGGAAAGGCCACGGCCACCGTGGACGGAAAGATCGCAGTGAGCGCAGAGCTTACGTTTATGATCGGTTAGGGCTGGTGAAGATATGTTTCAGAAAATTCTGATCGCCAACCGCGGGGAGATCGCGGTGCGGATCATCCGGGCATGCCGGGAAATGGGGATCAAAACGGTGGCTGTCTATTCGGAGGCAGACCGGGACGCCCTTCATACGCTGTTAGCGGACGAGGCCATCTGCATCGGCCCCGCCCCGTCGGCAGAAAGCTATCTGAATATGGAGCAGATCCTTACGGCCTGCGTGGCCATGAAGGCAGATGCCATCCATCCAGGATTTGGATTTTTGTCGGAAAACGCCAGGTTTGCAGAGCTGTGCGAGAAATGTCATATCCGGTTCATCGGCCCTCCGGCAGAGGTGATCCACCGGATGGGAAATAAGTCCGAGGCCAGAAAGACCATGATGGAGGCCGGAGTTCCGGTGATCCCTGGAAGTAAGGAGCCGGTATTTACGGTGGAGGAGGGCTTAAAGACTGCCAGAGAGGTGGGCTTTCCTGTGATGATCAAGGCGTCCAGCGGCGGCGGCGGAAAGGGGATGCGGGTCTCCTATGGGGAAGACGATTTTGCGTCCAATTTCCAGAATGCCCAGATGGAATCGGTCAAGGGATTTTCCGACGATACCATGTACATCGAGCGGTTTGTGGAGCGTCCCAGACACATCGAGTTCCAGATCCTGGCGGACAGCTTTGGAAATGTGGTCCATCTGGGAGAGCGGGACTGCTCCATCCAGAGACGCCACCAGAAGCTTTTGGAGGAGGCCCCGTCGGCGGCTATCTCAGAAGAGCTTCGTGAGCGTATGGGCCAGGCGGCGGTGAAGGCCGCAAGATCCGTACATTATGAGAATGCAGGGACCATTGAGTTCCTTTTGGATAAAAATAAAGAATTTTATTTTATGGAGATGAATACCAGGATCCAGGTAGAGCATCCGGTGACCGAGGCGGTGACGGATCTGGACCTTATTAAGGAGCAGATCCGGATCGCGGCGGGGGAGCCGCTGTCTGTGACCCAGGAGGATATCCAGATCACCGGCCATGCCATTGAGTGCCGGATCAATGCCGAAAACCCGGATAAGCACTTTATGCCGTGTCCGGGCACCATTACGGATATCCATCTTCCCGGCGGGCGCGGGGTCCGGGTGGATACGGCGGTCTATAATAATTATACGATCCCGCCCAACTATGATTCCATGATCTTAAAGCTCATCGTCCACGACAAGGACCGGCCATCGGCCATTGCCAAGATGCGGAGCGCCCTGGGAGAGCTGGTCATTGAGGGGATCACCACCAATGTGGATTTCCAGTATGAGCTCATCGGAGACAGGGATTTTGAAGAGGGAAATGTGGATACGGATTTTATCCCGTCCCATTTTCCAGACTGCTGATAGTGAAGGAGGTTTTCCATGCTGCGGGATATGTTCAAGAAAACATATACAAAGATCGACACCAGATACCGTGCCCCGGAGGAGGAGCAGACGGAAAAACAGGAAGAGGAACCGGGGATTCCGGCTGGAATGTGGAGAAAGTGCAATAAGTGTGGGAAACCCATCTATGTGGAGGATGTAAGGGAGAATTTTTACGTCTGCCCCAAATGCGGAGGCTATTTCCGCGTCCATGCCTGGAGGAGGCTCCAGATGGTGACGGATCCAGGCACCTTTGAGGAGTGGGACCGGGAGATGGAGGTCTCCAACCCCTTAAACTTCCCTGGATATGAAAAAAAGCTGGAGGCAGCCAGGGAAAAGTCCAGGCTCAACGAGGCCATCGTCACCGGCTGCGGAAGGATCGGCGGCAATCCGGCGGTGATCGGCGTCTGTGATGCCAGGTTCCTTATGAGCAGCATGGGCCACAATGTGGGTGAGAAGATCACCAGGGCTGTGGAACGGGCCACCAGGGAAAAGCTTCCGGTGGTGCTTTTTGCCTGCTCCGGCGGCGCCAGGATGCAGGAAGGGATCGTTTCCCTGATGCAGATGGCCAAGACGGCGGCAGCCCTGAAGCGCCACCATGACGCAGGCCAGCTCTTTGTCAGCGTGCTGACGGATCCCACCACCGGAGGCGTCACCGCCAGCTTCGCCATGCTGGGAGATATCATCCTGGCGGAGCCGGGGGCCCTTATCGGCTTTGCGGGCCCCAGGGTCATCGAGCAGACCATCGGCCAGAAGCTGCCGGAGGGGTTCCAGAGAGCAGAGTTTCTTCTGGAGCACGGCTTTGTGGATAAGATCGTGGAACGGAAGGAATTAAAACAGACCCTGGAGACCATCCTGCGGCTCCACCGGAAAGAGGAAGGAACAGCTGGCGGAGACAGCGCCAGGAACGGCGGCGGGACACGGAAGCAGGCAGAGAACTCCGACGGCATCAAAGGCTCTCTTCTTTCAGCCGTCCAGAGCAAGGCCGGAGCCGTGATCCGGAGCGCCTGGGATTCGGTGCTCCTTTCAAGGAAGGCTGACCGGCTGGTGGCTTCTGATTATATTGATGCATTATTTGAAAATTTCATAGAATTTCATGGAGACAGGTACTTCAAAGACGACGGGGCCATCATCGGCGGGATCGCAGAGTTCCATGGGATCCCTGTGACGGTGATCGGACAGGAGAAGGGAAAGACCACCAAGGACAATATCCACCGGAATTTCGGGATGCCTTCTCCTGATGGCTACCGGAAGGCCCTGCGGCTCATGAAGCAGGCGGAGACCTTCGGCCGTCCGGTGATCTGCTTTGTGGATACCCCCGGCGCATTCTGCGGCCTTGAGGCCGAGGAGCGGGGCCAGGGCGAGGCTATTGCCAGAAATCTTATGGAGATGTCGGGGCTTAAGGTTCCGGTGCTCTCCATTGTCATTGGAGAAGGCGGGAGCGGCGGCGCCCTGGCCATGGCCGTGGCCAACGAGGTATGGATGATGGAAAATGCCATTTATTCCGTACTGTCGCCGGAGGGCTTTGCCTCGATCCTCTGGAAGGACAGCAAGCGGGCCGGAGAGGCGGCCGGAGTCATGAAGATCACGGCCAGAGAACTTTATGAGCTGGGAATCATCGAGCGGGTGATCCCGGAGGAGGAGCCGGCATGTAAGGAAACGCTTCCGGCCATTGCTTCTTATCTGGACCAGGCCTTAAGCCGGTTCCTGGAGGACTGGAGAGACGTGGATCCGGAGGAGACGGCACTCCTCCGGTATGAGCGGTTCCGCAGATTTTAGGACAGACCGGCCGTAAGCCGGGGAAAAGAGGGAGTTATGGGAGAAGCAGCGTTACAGTTAAAGCCGTTGAAGATCGGTCCGCTGACGGCAGAATACCCGGTGATCCAGGGCGGCATGGGCGTTGGGATCAGCCTTTCGTCCCTGGCGGGGGCTGTGGCAAAGGCCGGAGGGATCGGGATCATTTCCACGGCCCAGATCGGCTTTAAGGATCCGGATTTTTCTAAGGATCCCATGGGAGCCAATCTGAGAGCCATCCATGAGGAGCTTAAAAAAGCCAGGAAGACCGCCCCGGATGGGATCCTGGGCTTTAATATCATGGTAGCTACGAAGGAGTACGCCCGGTATGTGAAGGAGGCCGTGAAGGCTGGAGCGGATGTGATCATCTCCGGCGCGGGGCTTCCGGTGGATCTGCCCAGATATGTGAAGGAGACTGCAGAGGAAATGGGGGAAGAGTGTCTTCGCCGTCCCATGCTGGCTCCCATTGTTTCCTCCATCAAGTCGGCGTCGGTGATCTGCAAGATGTGGGACCGGAAGCATAAAATGGCTCCAGACTTTGTGGTGGTGGAGGGGCCATGTGCCGGAGGCCACCTGGGATTTTCCAGGGAAGAGCTTTCTGAATATGAAGTTGACACTCAGTGCGTGTCAAAAACGTATAAAAGAGAGAAGTATGAAACGGAGATCCGCGGCATCATCGGCGTGGTGAAGGAGTTTGCCGGAAAGTATAAAAAGGAGATCCCGGTGGTGATGGCCGGAGGGATCTTTGACCATGAGGACGTGCTGCGCCAGCTCCGTCTGGGGGCCGACGGCGTCCAGGTGGCGACCCGTTTCGTGACCACAGAGGAATGTGACGCGGATCCTGCCTATAAGCAGGCGTATCTGGATGCGGAGGAAAAGGACATCGTGATCGTAAAGAGTCCGGTGGGAATGCCTGGAAGGGCCATACGGAACCGGTTCCTGGAAAGGGTCCAGGAGGGAAGGATCCCGGTGAAGGGGTGCTTCCGGTGCCTGGAGCACTGCAATCCGGCGGAGACCCCGTACTGCATCACCCGGGCGCTCATCCATGCTGCTGAGGGAAATATAGAGGAAGCCCTGCTGTTCTGCGGAAGCAACGCGTACCGGTGCAAGAGGATCGAGACTGTGCCGGAGGTAATGCGGAAGCTCTGCGGCGTGGAGCCGGAGGAGGAAAGCGAATAAATCCCGCCCTTCTGTCATAAAATCTGGCAGAAGGGTGGGATTTTTATATGTTAAATTATCTGTGGGCCGGGATGATGGCCCTGGGAATCCTGTGGGGAGCGTTCCATGGAAATCTGGCCCAGGTGACCAATGGAGCGCTGGATTCGGCCAGAGAGGCGGTGACCCTGTGCTTAACGATGCTGGGGATCATGTCCTTCTGGTGCGGGATCCTTAAGGTCGGGGAAGAGGCCGGGCTCATCGAGGCGCTGACAAAAAAGATGAGGCCGGTGATCAGGCTTTTATTTCCGGATATGCCGGAGGACCATCCGGCGGCGGCCCATATCTCCACCAATATGATCGCCAATATGCTGGGCCTGGGCTGGGCGGCGACTCCCGCCGGGCTAAAGGCCATGGAGGAACTGGAAGCTTTGGAGGAGGAGCGGAGAAGGCAGAAAAAGCCGGGGGCCTTCGGAAGGGGAACGGCCAGTAATGAAATGTGTACATTTCTGATCGTCAATATCTCGTCCCTTCAGCTGATCCCCATTAATATGATCGCCTACCGGAGCCAGTACGGCAGCGTGAGCCCGTCTGCCATCGTGGGCCCGGCGCTGGCGGCGACGGCGGTGAGCACTCTGACAGGGGTGGCGTACTGTCTTCTGAAACGGAGGAGGTGAGGAGATCCTGATACGATTTTATACCGGAGACACTTGACATTTTTCATTTATATATATATCATCAATATGAAAACAGCCAATAGTTTCATCTGCAAAAGCGAAACCCCAGAGGAGGTGCTGACTCCGCTGGGGTTTCTCGCTCGTTTCGGTGAGCTGGTCCGTTCAGGCTGTTACTGTCCGTTAGTTTCTATCCAGCCATCTGCATATGTAGTAACTTACTACACTTGCTCCGACAGAAACTAAAAATGAAGCCAATAGCTCCATCTGCTCACCTCCTCCCGCTGGAAAGAGTCGACAGCAAAGATATGGTATCATATAAGGAGAACGATTTATATGGTGTCCGGTATAATTTAAAAAATAGTTGACCTTTCCGGCGGGAGACTTTATGATAATACATATGCGCGGCAGAAGCCGCATACCGCACCCAGAAGGATGCAGGCGGCATGGGCCGCGACTAAAAAACACGCAGATATCAGGTACCAGGAAGGTACAGGGAACAGAAGCTCCCTGATTTTTCTGGTACCTTTTTATTTGCGCGGGCAGCGAGCCAAAGTCTGCGTGTGCACGAGACCTTGGCGACTACCGCGATAGCCATGAGAAACTTGCGCAGCGTATTTCTTATGGTTTTGCAGAAAAAGGAGAGGAAACGTATATGAGACATCAGAAAAAATGGAGAGTGACAGCCGCCCTTCTGGCGGCGGCGCTGGCGGCCTCCTGTGTGACGGGCTGCTCCGGCGGACAGGAAAACGCAGAAACGGCAGGAAATACAGAGGCAGAAGGCAGTAAGGGGACAGAGGGAGCCGGGACGGCGGAAAGCGGAAGCTCCCAGTCCGCAGAGACTGAGACCAGGGATTCGGTCGTCGTGGTCATGGGCCCCACATCGGAGCCGGAGGCAGGCTTTGACCCGGCATACGGCTGGGGAGCCGGTGAGCACGTCCACGAGCCTCTGATCCAGAGCACTCTGACGGTGACCACGCCGGACCTTAAGATCGGCTATGATCTGGCGGAGGACGTCCAGGCCAGTGAGGACGGGCTCACCTGGCAGGTGAAGATCCGGGATGATGTGAGATTTACGGATGGAGAGCCGCTGACCGCAGAGGATGTGGCCTTTACCTATAACACGCTGAAGGATACAAGCTCTGTCAACGATTTTACCATGCTGAAGGAGGCCGTTGCGGTGGACGATACCACCGTGGAGTTCCATATGAACCGGCCCTACTCCATCTGGCCTTATACCATGGCCATCACAGGGATCGTGCCGGAACACGCCTATGGCCCGGATTACGGACAGAAGCCCATTGGCTCCGGACGATATATTTTAAAGCAGTGGGACAAGGGGCAGCAGGTGATCTTTGAGGCCAATCCGGATTATTACGGGGAAGCTCCGAGGATGAAGAAGGTGACGGTGCTGTTCATGGAGGAGGACGCGGCCTATGCGGCGGCTCTTTCCGGCCAGGTGGATCTGGCCTACACCTCGGCGGCCTACTCGGACCAGACCATGGACGGCTTTTCGCTGTTTTCCTGTGAGACGGTGGACAACCGGGGCTTTAATCTTCCGGCTGTGCCGGCCGGGGAGACCGATGAAAACGGAGTTCCCATTGGAAATGATTTCACCAGTGACGTCCGTGTCCGCCGGGCCATTAACCTGGCCATCGACCGGCAGGCCATGATCGACCATGTGCTCAACGGCCACGGGACCATTGCGTACAGCGTCTGCGACAAGATGCCCTGGTACAGCAAGGATTCTGAAGCTGCCTTCGATCCCCAGGAGGCGGAGCGGCTTCTGGATGAAGCCGGATGGAAGACAGGAGCGGACGGGATCCGGGAAAAGGATGGAAAGAAGGCTGGATTCACAATGCTTTACTCCGCAGGAGATTCGGTCCGCCAGGCCCTTTCAGAGGATACGGCCAACCAGCTGGCAGCGTTTGGGATCCATGTGACTGTGGAAGGCGTGGGCTGGGATACGGCCTATGACCGGGCCCAGTCGGAGCCTCTGATGTGGGGATGGGGAGCCCACACGCCCATGGAGCTTTATAATATCTACCACACAAGGCCGGGCGGGAAGTATGCCCAGTATTCTCCCTATGCCAACGGGGCTGTGGACGCCTATATGGACGAGGCCCTGGCCTGTACGGATCTGGAGGCTTCTTATGAGCTGTGGAAAAAGGCCCAGTGGGACGGAGAGTCCGGCATTACCCAGGAGGGGGATCTTCCCTGGATCTGGCTGGTGAACATCGATCATCTGTACTGGGTGAAGGATGGGCTCCAGGTGGCGGAGCAGAAGCTCCATCCCCACGGCCATGGCTGGTCCATCGTAAATAATGTGGACCAGTGGACATGGGAGTAGGCCGGAAGGCGCGCCGGAGCGGAAGGACGGGCTATGGAACTGGAAAAACAGTCTGGGGGCTTCTGGTCTTCCAGACTGCCCGCATGGCCCTTCTGGTGGCCCTGGTGAGCATCCTGGCCTTTGTCCTTCTTTCTGTTTCTCCGGTGGATCCCCTTCAGACCAATGTGGGCCAGGCGGCCCTTGGAGCCATGAGTCCGGAGCAGGTAGAGCGGCTTAAGGGATACTGGGGAGTGGACCTGCCTCCGGCAGAGCGGTATCTTTCCTGGGCGGCGGATGTTCTGAGAGGAGATATGGGGACCTCCCTTCTGTATCGGAGACCAGTGGCGGAGGTGATCTGGGAAAAGCTTTCCAACTCTCTCTGGCTCCTGGCCTCTTCCTGGCTGCTGTCGGGCCTGCTGGGCTTTACCCTGGGCGTCCTGGCGGGAAGAAAACGGGGAGGGCTCTGTGACCGGCTGGTGACGGGATATTCTCTCCTGGCGGCCAGTACCCCCGCCTTCTGGACCGCCATGGTCCTTCTTATGGTCTTTGCCGTTTATTTTAAGTGGTTTCCCATCGGCTTAAGCGTCCCCATCGGCGTAACGGCGGAGGAGATCGCCCTCGGAGACAGGATCCGCCATGCGGTCCTGCCGGCAGCGGCCTTAAGTCTTACGGGGATCTCCTCAGTGGCCCTCCATACCAGGGAAAAAATGGTCAGCATCATGGAAAGCGACTTTGTGCTGTTTGCCAGGGCCAGAGGAGAGTCGGAAACGTCCATCGTCCTCCGCCACGGCCTCCGGAATGTGCTGATCCCTGCCATGACCTTGCAGTTTGCATCCATCAGCGAGATCATCGGCGGCTCTGTTCTGGTGGAGCAGGTATTTTCCTATCCGGGACTGGGCCAGGCGGCAGTGACAGCCGGACTGGGAAACGACGTGCCCCTTCTTCTGGGGATCACAGTGGTCACGGCGGTACTGGCAGCTTCCGGGAACCTGGCGGCCAGCGTTCTTTATGGAATCGTGGATCCCAGGATCCGGAAAGGAGCGGCCCGATGAGCGGTATGAAGAAAAGAGAAAACGGGAAGAGGCTGGGGAACCGCCGCCTTTTTTCCATGGGATTGTTTGGGGCGTCGGTCCTGTTCCTGCTCCTGGTGGCCGTTTTTGGGTATGTATGGCAGGATGCGGCATCGGTCACGGATTTTTCAAGGAAGAACCTTCCTCCCTGTGCCGGATATCTGTTCGGCACTGACTGGATGGGGCGGGATATGTTTGTCCGTACTGTGGCGGGCCTTTCCATGAGCATCCGCCTGGGACTTTTAACGGCCGCGGTCAGCGCGGTCATCGCCTTTCTCCTGGGGCTTTCGGCCGCGGTCCTGGGACGGGCAGTGGACGGGCTTGTGACCCTTCTGATCGATCTGGTCATGGGGATCCCCCACATGCTGCTTCTGATCCTGATCTCCTTTGCCTGCGGAAAGGGCTTCTGGGGCGTGACCCTTGGCATCGCACTTACCCACTGGGCGTCTCTGGCCAGGCTGATCCGCGGGGAGGTGTTCCAGCTCCGGGAGAGTCCGTATATCCGGATCGCCGGGAAGCTGGGAAAGAGCAGGGCTTATCTTGCGTTCCATCATATGGCACCGAATCTTCTGCCGCAGTTTATCACCGGGCTGATCCTCATGTTCCCCCATGCCATCCTCCACGAGGCCAGCATCACCTTTCTGGGGTTCGGCCTTTCGCCGGAGGAACCGGCCATTGGGATCATTTTATCGGAGAGCATGAAATATCTGGCCATGGGAAAATGGTGGCTGGCGCTGTTTCCGGGGCTTCTTCTGACGGCGGTGGTGCTGATGTTCCATTATGCGGGGCAGACCATATGCCGGATGGCGGCTCCGGGCAGTGTCCATGAGTAAAGAGGAGGAACATATGGAGAATCACAGATCAGAGGAGGAGATCCTCACAGTAAAGGGCCTGTCCGTATCCTTCACCCAGTATGACCGGGGCTTTGGACGGAAGGAGATCCAGGCGGTCACAGACCTGGATCTGAGGATCCGGAGCGGGGAGATCGTGGCCGTGGTGGGCGCCAGCGGATCAGGAAAGAGCCTGCTGGCCCATGCGGTCATGGGGATCCTTCCATATAATGCCTCCATGAGCGGGGAGATCCTGTTTAAAGGAACGCCGTTGACCAGTGGGCGTGTCCGGCGGCTGAGGGGCCATGAGCTGGTCCTGGTGCCCCAGAGCGTGACGTATCTGGATCCGCTGATGAAGACCGGGCAGCAGCTAACAAAAGGAAGAAAAAATCCGGAAATTCTGGAAAAATGCAAAAATATCCTGAGCTCCTGTGGACTGGGCCTGGAGGTCATGGACAGGTACCCCTTCCAGCTTTCGGGCGGTATGGCCAGGCGGGTGCTGATCTCCACGGCGGCCATGGAGGACGCAGAGTTAGTCATTGCCGATGAGCCCACGTCAGGGCTTGATAAGGAAACGGCCATGGGGGTCATGGATCATTTCAGGCAGATGGCAGAGCGGGGGGCCGGTGTGCTCCTCATCACCCATGATCTGGAGCTGGCGGTCCGGTCGGCGGACCGGGTGACGGTGCTTTACGGAGGCAGGACCGTGGAGGAAACAGAAGCCTCCTCCTTTCTGGATGAAGGTCTGCTAAAGCATCCGTATACAAAGGCCCTGTGCCGGTCCATGCCGGGGAAATGGCCGTCCGCGGACGCTTTGGAAAACGACCGGGAGGACGGAATCCCCGGTGAATGGATCCTGGAATATATGAGAAAGGAATATGGACGATGAAGCTGGAAGCAAGGGATATTTCCTTTAGGTATGGGGAAGGAGAGAGACAGGTCCTGGCCCACGTGGATCTGACTGTGGAAAGCGGGGAACGGGTGGGGATCATGGCCCCCAGCGGCTTTGGAAAGACTACGCTTTTAAAGATCCTGGCCGGATATGAAAGGCCGGAAAGCGGGGAGGTGCTGCTGGACGGGACTCCTCTGGAGCGCTTCCGGGGATATGTTCCGGTCCAGATGATCTGGCAGCACCCGGAGCTTTCGGTAAACCCGGCCAGACGGCTGAAAACGGTGCTGGCGGAGGGGGACTGGCCGGAGGACGGCGGCGTCATGAGAGGGCGTATAGAAAAGGAAATGGGGATCCTGGAGGAGTGGAAGGAACGGTATCCGGCAGAGGTATCCGGCGGGGAGCTCCAGCGGTTTAGCATCGCCCGGGCCCTGGGACAGAGAACGGAGATCCTTCTGGCCGACGAGATCACGGCCATGCTGGATCTGATCACCCAGAGGCAGATCTGGAGCGCCCTTTTAAAGGAGACCCAGAGCCGTGGGATCTCCCTGGTGGCAGTGAGCCATTCTCAGGAGCTTTTGGAAAAGATCTGCAGCCGGATCCTCCATCTATCCGCAATATCTGGATAAGATTGACAAATTCTGGCAATTTTATTAAGATTAGGGTGCTGACGCGCATTTGACGGCGGGAGAGTACGATCTGGGAGGACAGCAGGATGAAGAAAGCAAAGAAGGGGTTTACTCTGGTGGAGCTGATGGTCGTGATCGTGATCATGGCGGTCCTGGCCGCTGCGGCAACTCCGGTTTTTGCGGGCTATGTGAAAAAGGCCAGGGCGGCAGAGCATCTGTCTGAATGCCGGGCCATTTATGTGGCGGCCCAGTCCTGTCTGGAGGAGGCTTTTCTGAAGGCTGGAGAAGGCACGGTCACAGTGGAGGACCTGGATATGGAAAGGTTTCTGAAGGATGTGGAGGAGCTTTCCGGTGTTGGCGGAATCGGGTCCGGAGAGGGAACGCCGGGGAGCGGAGGCTCTGCCGGAACCTTTTCCATTTACCTGGAAAACGGAAGGGACGGAGCCGCCTGTACGGCGGTCGTCTTTCATGGTGAAGGCTCAGACTGGGTCTTTGATACCGTGGACGGGACATATACAGAAGCATAAACTCTGGCGCGGCGCATGAAAAGATGTGCGGCGCTTTTGCTATACTGGAGGCAAGGAATGGAGGAACTTTTACTGGAGCTCGTCACAGCGGGTCTGCTGGCAGTCATTGGCTGGATCGATGGGAGGACCATGGAGATCCCATACGCCTTAAGCGGCGCTCTGGCCATATGTGCCCTGGCGGACTTTTTTCTTTTCCCGGGGCTGCCTGTGGGGGAGCGTCTGATGGGCATGGTCTGTGTGTCGGTTCCTATGTATACATTATGCATGGTCGTAAAGGAGGCCTTTGGCGGCGGAGATATCCTTCTGCTTTCCATCATGGGCTTTTATCTGGGCTGGAGGGCGCTCCTTCCCGGCGTGTTCATTGGCTTTCTGCTGGGCGGGCTGGAGGCGGTATGGTTTCTGGCATCGGGACGGGCAAAGCCTGGGGAGGGGGCCCATATGGCCTTTGGCCCGGCCCTGTGCCTGGGACTTGGGATCAGCCTGTTTTATGGAGAGAGGATCTTTTTCTGGTATGCGGGGCTTTTTGGCTGAGTACGCGCAGGGAGACGTATATATGGAAGGCATTAAAAGAAAAAAGGAATGGGGATCCGGGGAGTTGGCTGATTTTTTTCAGCAGATGGCGGTGATGACCGGATCGGGGATCCCGTTATGCAGGGCTCTGGGGATCCTTGGGGACTGTACGGACATCAGAAGGTTCCGGAAAATATATGAAGAACTCCGCAGGAAGATGGAGAAGGGGACCCTGGCCAGCAGCGCCATGGAGCAGACGGGCGTATTCCCGGAAATGGCCGTCAACATGATCCGTGCAGGGGAAGCGGGAGGGACCGTGCAGGAAATGGCCGGAAGGCTGGCGGTCCATTACCGGAAGGAGCACCGGATGCAGCGCCGGATCCAGGGAGCGCTCCTGTATCCGAAATTTCTGGGGATCCTGTCGGTCTTTCTGGTTCTGTCGGTTTTTCTTGTGATCATGCCCACGCTGGAGCCGCTGCTTGGAGAAATGGAGCTTCCGCGGTTCACCCGTTTTCTCATGGCGGCCAGTATATTTCTGAAGGAATGGTGGTATCTGGTCCTGGTTTTCACGGTCCTGTGGACAGCGGTCTGGGAACGCGCGGGGAAAAAACGGAGGATCCGGCTGTTTCTGGACCGTCTGTGTCTGAGGCTTCCAGTGGCTGGAAGGCTCCTGCGGTCGGTCTATACCTTCCGGTTTGCTGAATCCTTAAGCATTCTGTATGCCAGCGGCATCCCCATGCTGACGTGTCTGGAAATGGCAGGAAGGACTGTGGGAAACCGGTATGTGGAGCTTCAGACCCGGTTCCTGTCTGAACGGCTTCAGAACGGGGAGGCCCTCAGCCTGGCCATAAGAGATGTGGACGGGCTGGACCGGAGGCTGGCTCTCATGGTCCTCACAGGGGAGGAAACGGGAAAGCTGGACGTGATGTTAAAAAATACCGCAGACAGCTTTGAATACGAGGCGGATATGGCTGTTTCCCGTCTGGTGAGCCTGGTGGAGCCAGTGATGATCCTGGGGCTGGGAGCGGTCATCGGCACAGTCCTTCTGGGGATCATGGTTCCGCTTTGGAGGATGTATGGGTACATGGGATAGGAATGGACGGTCCCGGTGCAGGAAGGAGATTTTCTGCCGCCGGGCAGGCCGGCTCCGGAGGATGAAGGGGTCAGCCATGCTGGAGGCCATGGCAGTGATCCTGGTATTTCTGGTGATGGCTTCCGTCCTGTTTGCGTCTGGGCGGGCCCTGAACCGGCAGACCGTGAGGACTCTGGAGAAAAATGTGGCCCGGGATGGGGCTCTGACAGCGGTGAGGCTTCTGGCGCAGGATATTATGGAAGGAAACAGACCAGGGGAGGAAATGGAGCCGGAGAAAACGGAGTTGGAGGTGATCCCGGAGGACGGTCTGGGAACGTTTACGGTCCCGGTCACCGTCTGGGCCGGAGAGGAAGGCAGAAATCTGGTCCTGTACGGGATGTGCGCCTATGGAGGGCAGACGGAGGCCGTCTCCCTGCTCCTGGAGAAAACGGAAGGAAGCGGCGGCGGTGTCACGCCTTCATCTGCGGCAGCGCCGGTTTGGAGGCCGGTGCGGTATGCTCCGGCAGAGCCTTTGGAGGAATGAAAATGGGAAAGAAGGGATACGCGCTGGTGGAGGCGGTCACGGCTGTGGCTCTGGTGATGATGGCCTCGGGCATTCTGAGCCTGGGGATCTCCTTTGGCCTTCGTATGGAGAGACGGGCGGAACAGCTGAAGAATACAGAGACGGTCTGGGAGGTCCCGGCGCGCTTCAGGATGCGGACAGGTGACGGAACCGTCATATCCGGAGAGGGCTGTGTGCGCCGCCAGACGGTTACAGGCCGTAACAGAGAGCTTTTTATCTATGGCTTTGGAATGGAGCCGGGAACAGGAGAGCTGGAACGGCAGTCTTTGGATCCTGTGTTTTCGGATCAGAGGGAGACAGAATGAAGGGGACCAGGGGATTTACGCTGGTGGAGCTGATGGCGGCTGCCATGTTGGCAGGAGCGGCGCTTTTGACCGCCCTTCCCTTGATGCTCATGGCCCAGCGGACTGCCCGCAGGCTGTCCGGTGAAACAGCAGCAGCCATGAGAGGGGACGCGGTCTTTGAGCTGGCAGCCGGGGAGCTCAGATACGCAGAATCTGTATCGCTTTCAGAAAAGCCGTGGAAGCGCATCGATGGGGATACGTTCGGGAGCTTTTCCGATGTGGAGATCGGGATCCGGGCAGCAGGAGAAAGAAGCCTCTGGCTGACGGTACGGGTAAACCAGGGAGAAGAGCTTCTATATGAGAGGACTGGGAGGGTGGAGCTTCTGAACGTTCCTTTTTATGGAACTGGAAGGCTCGAAGGCAGCGGAAGGACCGGGCAGTCTGCCGCGGAGGGAGCTTCTTATCCGGCGGTCTGGTACATAGACGGAGGAGATTCATGAGGGAAATGGAAATTTTAAAGGGCCTGGAGGGCGGAGAAAACATGGCGGTGCAGTTTGTAGACCATCTGCTGGCCCTGGGGCTCCGGAAAAAGGCCAGCGATATCCATCTGGAGCCGGGAGAGGAGCAGATGACCGTGCGGATGCGCACAGACGGGCGGCTGAAGGTATGTGCGGCTGTGGAAATGAGGCACCATCCTATGATCCTTACCCGTGTGAAGGTCATGGCGGATATGGACATTGCGGAAAAACGGCTTCCCCAGGACGGCCACATAAGGGCTTCCATCCAGGGGAAGGCGACGGATCTGCGGGTCAGCGTGATCCCAACCATACACGGCGAAAAGGCGGTCCTCCGCTTTCTGAATACAGATACAGTCATTGACAGCCCGGAAACCTTCGGCATGAGTGAGGAAAACTATGGAAAGGTACTGGATATCTTAAAGCGGCCCAACGGGATTTTTTATATCACCGGGCCCACAGGCTCCGGCAAGACGACGACGCTTTATATGATCCTGGAGAGACTGGCGGAGCTTCCGGTGAACATTGTGGCCATTGAGGATCCAGTGGAGAAGCACATCCGGGGCATCAGCCAGATGCAGGTCAATACCCAGGCCGGGCTTACGTTTGAAACGGGGCTCCGGGCTGCCCTGCGCCAGGATCCGGACGTGATCATGGTAGGAGAGACCAGGGACAGCCAGACGCTGAAGACCAGTGTCCGGGCTGCGGTAACGGGCCATCTGGTGCTTTCCACGCTTCATACGAACAACGCGGCGGGGACTGTGGTGCGGATGCTGGACATGGGTGCGGAGCCGTATCTGGCGGCCAGCAGCCTGAGCGGCATCCTGGCCCAGAGGCTCGTGAGGAAGATTTGTCCGGACTGTAAGACAGAAAGGGAACCGGACGGGGAAGAAAGGAAGCTTCTGGGACCGGGAATCCGCCGGATCCGGTACGGAACCGGCTGCGCCCGCTGCGGCTATACGGGATACCAGGGGCGGACCGCTGTCCATGAGGTACTGGCGGTGGATAAGACCATCCGCGCAATGATCGCCGGAGGCTGCCGGGAGGAGGAGATCGCCTCCTATGCAGAAAATATCCTGGGAATGAGGACGCTGCGGGACGATCTTCTGCGGCTGGTGGACCAGGGGATCACAACGGCGGAGGAGCTGGAACGGCTGACCTTTGGAGAACAGAGGCCATAGGCAGCCGGAGGCGGAGCCGTGGTCCTGCCCCAGGACCATGGCTTTTCTGCCCGGCTGTCTTCCGATGGACTGGCAGAATGACAGGAAATCATTTTTTTATTACTATCAAGTTTGGCGGAATGCATGGTTTTTGCCATGCATTTTTTATGGATCCGCCATGGACACACCGGAAAGGTGAATGGTATACTGTCTGTAAAACAGACATTATACCACCGCGCATCTGGTTTTCGCGTACACCGCGAAAATCCAGGCGCCCAATTCACCCGGAGGGGTATACTGTCTGTAAATATTCTAAATTCATTTCTTTGAACACACACAATGCTTTGGCGTCATCAGCCAGAAGATCCTGGAGGTATTATGAAAAAAAAGAGAATAGGGGGAGTTCTGGCAGCGGCCGGGGCGGCGGCTGTCCTGTCGGGGCTTTGTACAGGAAGGGCTTTCTGCCTGGATATGGAATCCTACGCCGGGCTGCTGGATAAGGAGCGGATGTCCGGAGAGACGGAATATATGGTTTCCGGAGACCAGGAATGCCGCCGCCTTCTTATGGAACTGGTTTCCGCAGGAGCCGGGAAGGAGAGGGAGGAGTTTTTTATCACCGGGGAGGATTACGAGCCGGAGACCCTGGTGATCGCCCAGATGTTCCCGGCCGCCGTCAATATTTCCAACACAAAAATCGAGGAATATGAGGAAAACGGCCGCAGATATGTGACCTGCCGCATCGGGTTTGAGCGGCAGCCGGACCAGGAAGCGTGTACCCACCGGTGGGAGACCAGGATCCTGGAGGCCGGGACCTGTCTCTGGGGAGGAAAGGAGGAACTGACCTGCCGCCTCTGCGGGCTGAGAAAGGTCCGGTCCCCGGCTGCCCTGGGGCACCTGGATGCGGACCGGGACAGGCTCTGTGACCGGTGCAGGGATCCTCTGAACGGGGATGAACCGATCGAGACAGGCCGGTGGGCCGTGGGCGACATCCAGACGAGAAGGCTTGGGAAGGACACATACCAGTTCCGGTGCGTGGACGACGATTACAGCAGTGCAGGAACCGATCATCAGAAATACGCATTATTCTTATGCGAAACTGTCATACGGTCAGATATGGACAGTACAGATTCCCAGAAAAAGATCATCACATTTGGAAAAAACAATAATTATAAGGACTCGGGGATACGGAAATGGCTCCGGGACCGCTGTACGGGAGAAGCCGGTCTCCAGATGGGAGCCGGGGCCCTTATGCCTGTAAACGTCGGGGTCTGCACGGCTTTTCTCGGGCAGACGTCTCCAGGTACGGAGGGAGAGGCGGCGGAAACGGAGCTGGTGAAATATACGCTCCTTCCGCAGATGATGTCGGACCGGATGTTCCTTCTGTCGGTGGAGGAGGCGCTGAAATACAGGGAGGAGTTGTGGGACACAGTGTCAGAGGAAAGTCCGTACAGCCGGGGATACTGGCTCAGGACTCCTGTTTATCAGGAGGGAGAAAACGGAGGCTTCATCTATGGAACGGAGGCATATGCGGTGGATCTGAGGGATGGGACCATAGGCCCGGCAGAGGTTTCTGACGGAAGCTTCGGCCTCCGTCCAGCGTACTGTCTGCCGCAGTCATAGCCGGTGCTCCGGGATCTGGCAGGCACTGGGAACAGAGGTTATGGATTTCTATTGTAACAGGAGGAAAATATATGCAGTTTCAAAAACATGAAATGAAAATGAGACTGGCCGGGAAGGCCGGCCGGGCAGCAGTATTCTGCCTGTGCGCAGGTCTGGTGCTGGGAGATCCGATGAAAGGATTTGCCTGGGAGCAGACGGAATACGTCCGCAGGGCCACAGGCTCCAATGCCCTGGGCCGTCCGCTTCTGATGCCTGAGTCCAAAGATCTGTGGGAAAACTGGGTCGGAGACCTGGGATTCCTGGATGGGACCAGAGGGGACGGAAGCCGGGAAAAGCCGTTC
Organism: Alitiscatomonas aceti; assembly: GCF_025567195.1. Classification (NCBI taxonomy): domain Bacteria; kingdom Bacillati; phylum Bacillota; class Clostridia; order Lachnospirales; family Lachnospiraceae; genus Alitiscatomonas; species Alitiscatomonas aceti. Next base: position 41,201 of record NZ_JAOQJF010000019.1, read on the forward strand.
CAGATCTCCACAAAGGCACAGCTCATGGGCCTTTCCAGGCTTGCGGCCATGGAAATGGAGATCAAAGAGGGAGAGGGAACGTATCCGGGCGATTATTCAGGGGCATGCTTTGAGCTTACAAGGGACATCGATCTGGGAGGGATGGAATGGATCCCCATAGGCTTTTACCGGAACAGCTCCCAGATCCATTCGGATCATATCCCGGCCTTCCAGGGGCGTTTTGACGGCAATGGAAAGACCATTTCCAATTTCCGTCTTTACCGCCCGGACTGGAGCCATATGGGATTGTTCGGGGCCGTAAGGGATTCAGAGATCACAGATCTTACAGTGAGTCCCGGGCATGTGATCACAGCGGGTGAAACGGCTGGGATCCTGGCCGGCAGCGTACAGGACAGTGTGATCCGGAATGTGGCTGTGGCAGGAGCCTTAAAGACAGCAGGAAACACCGGAGGGGTTGCCGGGGAGATCGAGGATACGGTGGTGGAAAACTGTACGGCGGACCATGTGGCCATGGATCTGGGAAAGGGAAAGGAGACCTTTGCCGGGGGGATTACCGGAAAGGCCGCAGGCTCTGTGATCTCAGACTGCACGGTAAATACTGGAGACAGCCTGAACGCCAGGATCCAGGGCGGCGGCTATGTGGGAGGGATCACAGGCTTCCAGAACGATACAGATATTTTCAATGCCCACGTCATGGGGACCATTGGAGGAAGCGGGTCCCAGGCCATTGGGGGCGTAACAGGAAAATATGCCTCGGGCAAAATGAAGGTGGCCAGATTTGAGGGAAGGATCGCCAGCTCGGGCCTGGGGAGCAGCGCCCGGGAGGGAACGTTCATCGGGACCCATGATACGGGCTTTCATTTCCGCTATGGAACGGAGGCCGGGGCAGATCTGGCCTATCTGTTTGCGGATACAGAGGGAAAGATCATGGCCGGAGTCTGCGGCTCCGGGATCCCGGACGATAACCGGTTTGGCTACGACGCCCATATCGGCTTCTGGCACGGGAAGGACAATGGGTTTACCCTGGTCCAGGGACAGAGCACCAGGCCGGAGGAGGAACGGTACTTCTATGAGGAGCTGGAGGAAGGAGCGCTTCATGTGATCGACACAGAGGATTCGGTGAAGGAGATGGAATTTTCCCCGGACCATTTTGCACCGGGAAAGACGGGACGGCCAGCCAGAGGCTTCCTGGTCTCGGTGCTCCAGATCGATACGGCAGCCAACGTACAGAATTATTATGATGTGGCGTCGCTGACGGCCCGGGGCGGATCCGCTTACAGTAAGGAGCTGGATAAGTCCCACCGGGGGGCTGTGGCGGCAGGAGACACGGTCACAGTGATCACGGCCCCCAGAAATAACGGGGAGGAGAAATATCAGATGGACGGAGTTCCATTTTATACGGAACCCGGGGGCGGGAAAACACCCATGGCGTATCAGACCGGCGGCTCTTATGCCTTTGTGATGCCGGAGCATGATACGGAAATTTCGGCCGTGTATAAAAAGGTGGCGGCAGATATCCGGGTGACGCCGGAGGAGCTGGCCTTCCATGTGACAGAGGAGAGGACCGGGAACAGAAAGTCCCCTTCTATCGTCACAGAGGTTAGAAATGACGCGGGAAAGCTGATCGCCAGATACATAAATGGAAGTCTGGAAGAGGGAACAAAGGTCCAGGAGGTGAAGGTGGAGGCAGTTGTGGATAAGAACAACGATGTGGCAGACAGCCGTGTCCAGTGGAGCGTGGACGACGGAGAGCTTCTTCTTTTAAAGCAGAATCCCGATGAGGACAGCGAGGGCTATACGGAGATGAGCGCATCCATGGAGCTGGATCTGAAGGCCGGTTTCTTCCGGGACATCATAGAGAAGGCGGAAAAGGAACAGGCAGATAAGGGATTTAAGTATCCGATCCCCGATACCATATATGGAAACGGCACCCTGGGAGGTCTGGCTGTGCTGACTGCAAAGACCAGGCCTGCGGCCAGCTTTGAGGGAAAGCCCCTGACGGCCAACTGCCGGATCCCGGTCACCTTCCAGATAAAGGACAGGACCCGGGTGGCGGCAGAGGGGGCCTCCTTAGACCGGGAGAATCTTTTCTTTACGGTCACAAGGACGCTGACGGGAGACAGAAAAACTCCGGTGGATACAGTAACGGTCACCGGCCCGCAGACACTGAGCGCCGTTTTTTCTCCGGATCATTTTGATAAAAGGGATGTTTCCTGGTCTGTGGACGATAAAAATGTGATCCGGGTGGACGCCGGAGGCTACGGACAGGGAAATACGGAGGAGGATTATAAAAATGCCAGAGTGGAAGCTGTGAAGGACACCCGGTGGATCCGGGATATCATGGCAGCGGATGACGCGGTCCACGAGGCAGATCCATATTCCAGACGGAGCGGGGAAGGAAAGAGGACGGCCTTTGTGACCGTCACGGCGGATGATTCCCTGGGAAACAGGCAGACGGCTTCCTGCCGGGCAGAGGTATCGTTTGTGACGGTGGATCAGACAAAGGTACTGGCGGAGGAGATCCAGACAGACCGGGAAAAGCTGGAATTTGACATGGTGCTTACAAAGACCGGCCGCCGTTCGGATCCGGTGCTCACATGGACCGGGACAGGGAGCCAGAAGGTGACGGCAGTTTTGTATCCCCAGAGACCGGAGGGGGAAGCGGAGGAGGACTGGCCGGAGCTGGAGTGGAAGGCTGACAGAGAGCTTCTGTCCGTCAGCGGGGACGGACTGGTAACTCCGGCAGTGAATGCCAGATGGATCCAGGAGGCCATGAAGAAATATCCGTATTCTGCACAGAAAACTACAACGGCTGTTGTGGGCTCCGGGGATAAGAAGAAGGAGGTCACAGTGGTCCTGAATTTCAAAATGGAGGACCGGACATACCGTCCATCGGGCTCCGGCAGCTCCGGAGGCCACTCTTCGGGCAGCGCTTCTTCGGGGATCACCACCAGGGGGAAAAAGACGGCGGACGTACAGGCTCCCAAAGGAAGCGTCACAGGCGTATGGGTACAGGATGGCTCGGGAAGGTGGATCTTTACCAGCGGCGGGCGTACCTATGCCGGTGAATGGGCCTATATCCATAATCCTTATGCGGGCGAGGGACAGGAAAGCACGTCCTGGTTCCGGTTTTCCAGCGACGGGGCCATGGTGACTGGCTGGTTCCAGGATCCGGCAGACGGAAACTGGTATTACCTCCATGATATTTCCGACGGCGGTCTGGGGCGTATGTATACAGGCTGGCACAGGATCGGAGGAAGCTGGTACGCCTTCGGCCCCAGCGGCAGGATGCTGACCGGATGGAACTGGATCAACGGAAGGTGCTATTATCTGGAGCCGGAAAGCGGCAGGATGCTGTCGGATGCAGTGACGCCCGACGGGTATACGGTGGACAGCTCCGGAGCCTGGACCGTAAACGGAAAGGTACAGGTCCTGGGAAGGGATCTGGAGGAGGGCCGGTAGGCCGGTCCCAGCAGGCTGTTTTCCTGGCCGGGAGATCAAGAAAGGACATGGATATGATGGAATGCATTTGGAATAAAAAATCAGTAAAAAGGGGGACAGCCCTGGTCATGGCCGCAGTCCTGCTGGCTCTGGCTGTGCCGTTTCCCCTCCCGGCCAGGGCCTCCAGCGTATGGCCCCAGAAGGCAACGGCTCCGTTTTACTGTCTGGATGGAGGAAGGGGATGGAAGCAGGTGGACCGGTATGACATCTATGAATACGATACCCTGCCGTCGCCGCTGACAGAGACCCAGACGAAACGGCTGTTCTGGTCCTATCCCAGTAACTGGACCGCATTAAAAGAGGCGGCCCGGAAATTTGATCCAGAGCTTTATGGGGAGATCGCCTCCACGGCATCGGGCCCCAATGTGGTAAAACGGGTGAAGGACGATCCCAGTACAAGGTTTGCGTGGGTGGCGGATCACCCGGAGATCGAGGAAAGGGCCATAGCCGCCATGGAGCAGATGGCAGCGGATGGTGGGGAGAAAGGAAAAGAAGCGCCGGACGCCATCCGGGATGCCACCTCCGAGGAAACGGCAGTACCGTTTACGGTACTGCCCTTCTCCGATGGTCCAGGAGCCCTGGATACAGAGTTTTTCCTGGGAAGTGAGTTTATCCGGGATATTGCAAAGATCGAGCCCCAGAGCGTCTGGGACAACGGCTCCACGGGAGGAAATGTGGGCTGGCTGGACGCATCCCAGGATAAAAATATCGCCAGGTCTGTTCTGGGAGAGGAATTATATGAGATCACCTGGAGCGGAGACTCCATTAAGATCCATAATAACGGCTCTGCCACAGCCAATGAGAATGCTCTGGACAGTACCATGACAGAGGAGCAGAAATACAATAAGACCATGGTCCGCTATAAGATCACCATGCGGAAAAATTCCGGCTGGTATACGGAGGGAAGCTGGAACGACGACTATCTCCATGAATGGATGGACTTTAAGGCGTGTGTCAATGCTCCGCAGCACCAGAGGCTTTATAAGGCCGGGATCGAGATCGTTCCGTCGGATATGGTCTTTTATATAGTCGTAAGCCAGGAGGGGGATGGAGACGGCCCGGACGACGACCGTGAGCCGGCCTACGGGGGCGGAGAGCCGGAGCTGTCTTTCCAGGTCTTCCGCCACGAGGAAACCTTTCAGTCCGATTATAACGTGCGGCTGAAAAAGCTGGACGATGAGACTGGAATGCCCTTAAAGGGGAGCCAGTTTTATCTGTATGAGCGGTTTGAGGATGGGGGAAGCCTTGGGACCGGTGAAAGAGGAGCCGGGCTTTCGACGGAAAATATAAGCTTTGCTCCATGGGATGGCTTTCAGATCTTTGCCGAGGGGACCACAGACGAAAATGGAGAGATCTCCCATACGGACAGCCGGAGCTACGGGTATTCCAAAACGTACTGCGATGGCCATGGAGTTCCCCAATGGGCAGATATTCCCCAAAAGGATCCAGGCTCCGGCACAGGAAAAGAGGATAGGAGCGGGGATGCTTCCTGGGAAGAGGCGGCAGAGGTCACAAGGGATAAGAACCGTGCGGCGGCAGAGGAATGGCTGTCCCTGGTGGAGGCCTGTGAAGCAGAGGCAGAGGGGGGCGTTCATTTTCACTGGGTTTCTGATGAAAGCGCGTTTGACCAGGTGGCCGGAGTTCTGGAAAGCGGCACCGGCGGGGGAGAGGCCAGAGAGCGGGATAAAGGCGGACCGGAAGAGGATACGGGGTCCGGCAGCGCCTTTGAGGCGTCCGGCTGCAGGGCTGACTGCGAAGAGACATATGAGAATTTTACTTCCTTGAGATTTACCTATACGTGGAAGGAGATACAGGCCAGGAATGGCTATATCCTTCATGGTCTCCATAACGACGATATTCCTGTGGAGCTGGTGACAACCACATCGTCCCAGAACGGGGCTGTATGTAGCCGGGCAGAGGGAGACAGCGGGGACATTACAGAAAACATCTGGTATACGGGCTCCAGAGACAGCGGAGAAATACAGGCGGAGACTGCCGGAAGGAAGGTGCAGACCTTAAAGGCTTCTGGGATCTCCACCCCGTCTGATACAGAGAGGCTCCTTACGCCTTCCAACGCAGGACGGATCTTTACTTCCTCCAATGCCTGGAAGCTGTTTTCCATGCTGCTGGCAGACGAAGGGGAGCCGGAGGATGAGGATTGGGAGGAACAGGGGGGAGGAGATTTCCAGTCGTATCTGGAGAATGCCCGTCCGGACGGGATCCGTCATCTGGAGACTGGGGATCCTGGGATCTTTTCTCACTGCAATGGAGAGGAGGGCTGTGGGGATTCATGGATCGTTAAGGATCACAGGACCGAGGGAGAGATCCATATTAACAAGCGGGATCTGAACCTTTATAAGGGAGAATCAGAGGAATATTCCTCTTTCGGGGATACGGAAGGGGACGGAAGCCTGGAGGGAGCCGTTTACGGCCTGTTTGCAGCCGAGGATATCGTTCATCCAGACTCGGAGTTGGGAAAGGATGGGCAGCTGACCAATACGGGGATTGTTTATAAAAAGGATGATCTTACGGCGGTGGCAGCCACCGACCGGGATGGAAATGCTGGATTTACCGTTTATACAGAGGCGCCTGGAACCACCTTTGATTATGATGCAGGAAAAACGGTCAGACGGACGGATCCAGGCTGGGAAGGTCCTGGAAACCGTTATGGGGAAAATCTGTCCGTCAATGGGAACTGCTGGATCGGGAGACCTCTGATCCTGGGACGGTATTATGTGAAGGAACTGTCCAGAAGCGAGGGATATGAGCTGTCAGTCAACGGACGCTCCGGGCAGTGGACCAATAAAGGATCTGGCTTTGAAACGCCAGAGGGGGCAGCCTCCTTAAGGGGGACGTCCGTTGTCTCCATGCCGGAGCTTTCCGCTTCCATGGAGGGAGAGGGTGGAAGCGGAAACGGCTTTGACCAGCTTCCATTTATGGTGACCTCTTCCGGGACTGTGGATCCGGAGTCGGGAACCGGAGGATATGAGCTTATTTTTTCCGGATTTCCAGAGGATACGGAATTTTTCCGGGTGGATACAGGGGAGAAGGAGGTGACGGGTCCCCGTGTGACTGGCACAGAGGAGGTCCCTGTGAAGGATGAGAATGGGGACCAGGTATGGAAAACTGCGGACACAGACCGGAGCCATGTGAGATATGAACCGGAATATGGGCCGGACGGCAGGATCACCGGGCAGCATCCCATGAGCCGGACAGAGCCGCAGATCTTAAGGGCGGAGCATGTTCCGCAGACGCCGGTCATGGGGCTCACAGATCTGGAGCTGGATGAGGCAGAGCCGATGCTTAGGGAAAAGGCGGCGGACCACGACCTTACGGATCCGGAGGACCCGGCGTTCCGGTATCTGAAGGCAGAGGTGGAGGAGATCCTGAACCGCAATGGATATGAGATCCCTGTCATGGCGGACGGGACCTGCTCATCGAGAGAGCTTCCGGTATACAGCAGAGGGGTCCAAAGGGGCCAGACGGATATTTTTGGCATGACAGCCGCTCCCGGGGAACCAGCAGTAAAAACGCATTATGGAGCAGCGGTCACGACTCTTTCCCTGGAAGGCCTGGGGCCGGACGCAGAGATCGCCGCCGTATTGGAGAAGATCCTTTTATGGTATGCGGAGCACCCCCAGTGGAGCTTTGGCGGCATCGACGCCTTTGAAATGTCCGGAGATACATGCCGTGCGGTCCTGTATGCGGGCGCGTCGGTCCGGGGAAGCCGCCGTTTTTTTACCATGAAGGAGGAAAACGGAAAAGCGGAGGTGGATAAGGTATATTCCGTCCTGGAGGATCCGGTCCATTTACGGTGGGTGTATCAGGAATACAGACGGGAAGGAAGCCACCGTTTCCAGACAGAACGCCGGTACTATATGGGCAGCGGGGCTGGAAAGCGGTATTACATAGACGTGGTCCTGACCCCGGCGGTGCTTGTGGATGGAAAAGGTCAGCTCCAGGATATGGACCATCAGGTGATGGTATATCATGAAGCCGGTGAAAGGATCGTGGATTATATAGATGGAGACCCGGAGCACGGCTGGCAGGTCCCCCTCACAGAAACCATAGATAAAATTGAGATCACCACAGAAAAGGAGCTGGCGGATACAGATGTAAGGCTGGAACAGGCAGAGTATGACCGGAAAATGGGGATACACAGGGTCCGGGTCGCCTCTAAGGGCACCGACAGCTTTGGAAAAGCGTTTTCAGACGAAAATGGCCGGCTGACGCTTTCCTTTATGGCGAAGCTTCCCAGAAAGCAGACCGTGCTTACAAAAGCGGAGGTCGACAGCCTGGGAGCAGGGAATGTATATGGCTACCGGGCCGGGGATCCGATCGGCTTTGCAGAATATCTTGCGCGGTTTGGAAATATTTCCATAAGTGCTTCGGCTTTTACAGGGGATGGAGGGGCCGATACATATATTGTGGCAAAGCATCTGGTTTACAGAGGCCAGCATAAGATCACGGAGGATGGCGATACAGGCCTGGCTCCGGTCCAGGTCCTGGAGCGCCCCGTCAGGCAGAGGGTAAAGGTCGTAAAGAATGTGGACAGCGGGGAGGCCCTGGGGAATTTCCGGTTTAAAATTTATTTAAGATCCAATCTGGAACGGCTGTATTGTGACGAGGACGGAGCGATCACATGGACAGATAAAAACGGAACGGCTGTGGACGTGGACCAGTACCACAGGGTATTTCCGGAGCTGGTGCAGAAGCTGTATACGGTAAAGACGGAAAGACGAGTCCTGGAGGATCACAATTATGAAAAATTTTTCCATGCGGTCCGGACGGCGGATAAGGACAAGTGGGACCTGGGGGGCCAGGTGGTAAATTCCTCCTTTAAGCCATTTGCCAGGAGTCTTCTTACGGGAATAGAAAATACAGTCAATTCCTCGCCGGAGGCCAGGGAAAATGCAAAGCGGTCCGATGCAGTACGCCAGTTTGCAGTCACCTGGTATCTGGAGGACCAGGTAAAGGAGGAACTGGCAGAGAATGGAACAGAGGCCGCCTATGGGGACCAGGTATACGACCGGGCTCTTTATAAAGCCATCCTCAGGGCGGAGGAGTATCTGGAGCCATTTTTTAAGTATGATCTGGATTCTCTGTATTCCATCCGGTGGGACAGTGAGGAAAATGGAGGGATTGACCGGGATAAGACGACCCTGTCCGCCTGGCAGCTTAAAATGCAGGGGGGAGAAGCGGAGTACGCCTTCGGGATATCGGAGTATCTGCCATATGGAACCTATGTCCTGGCAGAGCAGCAGCCCTTTAAAGCCCAATGGATGGATTTTGAGAACCGGCATTACCGGATCGATCCGCCGAAGGAGATCGTTCTCCCATCGGTGTATGAGGACGGATGGGCGGAGATCCCGGACCGTCTTTCAGAGGAGCTGGTGTACAACAGTAAGGAGCCGCCGGAAAAAACAGCCGGGCGGTATCGAATCCGGTTTGACGGAGTAAAGAAAGGAAACGAAAGGGAACCGGACGGGAAATATGTGGTAAAGGGCCATGGCCACAGCGGGGATTTCTATGTATATCCCTATGGGGAGGAGCGTGACAGGTCGTCCTGGGATGGAAAGTATGCCCATATGTTAGAGCCGTGGAGCCAGACTGAGGATTTTGTATTCCGGACCTTTTTAAACAGGCTGTACCGGACCAGGCTGCGGATCGAAAAGCTGGATGCGGAGACCGGAGAGCAGATCCTCCATGATGAAGCAGTATTTGCCCTTTATAAAGCAGACCGGAATGAGGAGAAGGATGGGGACGGCGCTGTAAAGCGGTATGAAGCAGAGACGGTGATCCAGGGAAGCCGGGCGTTTCTGGAGGCCATGGGAGCAAGGGGGATCATGCCCTTTGCCAGGATCCAGGGGCCAGGCAGTCTGTTTTATGGAACCGTGCCCGCAGGAACGCCTGTATGCCGGGAAGAGGACTGTATTATTTTCAGGGACCAGTCCGGAGTGAGGACGGGAGACTTTCTGGCCCTTTCCTCCGTTTATGACGGGGATGAAGGGGAACCACTGCAGATCACCGGCTATGTGGAGACACCAGAGCCGCTGACAGCAGGGGTGTACGTTCTGGCAGAGCTTCTGGCTCCGGCCGGGTACGCCAGGAGTCTGCCTGTTCCCGTGGAAATATACAGCGATGGGATCTGGTATTATACCGGAGACTCCCAGGATAAAAGGGCGGCGGTCCGTTTCAGCTCCAGGAAGGAGGGCGAGGATGAAGCTGTGGAGGACACAGCCAGGATCTATGTAAACAACACAGGAGTCAGCCTGGAGGTATCCAAAGTGAAGACCCCGGCGTCTTACGAGGGGATGAAGGTCTCGGGACGCGTAGAGGGAAGCCTTTCCTTCCTGGAAGCGGTCTACGGATTGGAAAACCTGGAGCCTGCATATAATTCCATGGGAACGTACCAGGGCTTTGGATGGAAAAAAGGGACCCTGGAATATCTGGAGGAAAGAAAGGCAGCCGGGGAGCGGGTGGAGATCGTTTACGAAAATGGGATCTTCCAGGGCTATGGCTATGTGACCAGGACACTGGAAACAGCCGGTGATCAGAACCGGTATGTGGCCGGGGCGGAAATGGCTCTTTTTGAAGCCATAGAGGTGCGTCCTTCCGGCGATACGGGGGATCACAGGATGGAGGGGGTAGAGATCCAGAGAGACCGGAATGGAAACGTTCTGGATATCCAGGTGAAGAAAGGGTATGCAGGCAGCGCTTTCCGGTTAAAAAAGGATGACAATGGCCGCTGGTCATTACAGGAGGAGAAGCGGGATGATACCTCGGTACTGTTCTACGATCTGGGGAATCTTAAGGTACTGGAGACAGGAGAGGATGGGATCGTATACGGATTTGGAAGAGATGGGGAAAAAATAAGGATCACTCCGGATACCCGGTCTGTTTACGCATTCCAGGGCGGACAGCCGTTCCTTGAGCTGGCCGGAGGGGATCTGTCCAGTCTGGTCTATGACCCTGGGGCAAAGGCGTTTTTGTCCATGGATCCGGGAACAGAGATCTACCATCTGAACCAGGAGATGCAGCGGGATGCCTGTGTGGATCCATACACGGGGCTGGCTTATGTGGAAAAATCCGGAACCGGTCCCCTTGGAAAGGAAGAAGCCCACTATTTTGTATGGCCGGTGATCTCCTTTTATGATCCATATGGGAACCGGATCGCCAGGGAAAAGATCCTCACCGGACGTCCCGGAGAGGTCAACGCCGGAACAGAAAATGCGTATCTTACGGGAACCTGGGATCCGGAGACAGGAAAACTGGAGAAAAGGCTGAAGCCGTTTTATGACTCTTATGGGATGGTGCGTTACTATCCGGTCAATGGGGAAACGTACAAAAAGGGCGAGGCGGTTTATGACAGGGATGGGGATTATCTGTATTTCCGGTATGACGACCTGTTGGAGCAGTACCATAAGGCTTCCTATACCATAGGAGAGCCGGAAACACTTTATGATGTGGGAGATCCAGAGACAGAAGGGGACGGAAAACCCGTCCGGCACCGGAACGGGGAGTTCTGGATCATTCCGAATCTGTGGATATCCGGGGAGAGGTCGCCCCAGGATCCGTCTGAAGGGGAGATGACCTGGGGGCAGGCGGATATGCTCCGGCGCGTGATCCCTGGAACCTATATCATGGAAGAAACCGGTGTTCCGCCAGGGTATACGCGGGCGTTTCCGCAGGCAGTCCGGGTAGAGGAGACCCGGGACATTCAGAGGACCGCCATGACGGATGAAAAAATACGGGTAGAAATACTGAAAACAGATGGAACGGAGACGTACAGGATCCCTGTGGTAAATGGGGAAAGCGGGCAGACAGAGGAATGGACTGTGGAGGGAAAGGGCTTTTATTCCCATCAGATGGTGAAGGGGGCAGAGCTGGCCCTTTATCCGGCCAGAAGAGTATATTCCAAGGATCTGGAGAAGTATCCCAAGGGCTATTACCTTGTGAAAAAAGGAAATACTCCGGCTGTGTGGAATACAGAGGATCCTGTGGATAATCACCCGGTTTCAAAGACTGCCCGGTGGATAACGGATGGGCGTCCGATGTATTTTGAGGGGATTCCAGCAGGAGATTATATCCTGGAGGAGCTGAAGACCCCTCCCGGATATCTGCCGTCCTCCATGGAGATTACCATAAGGCCAGTGGATGAGCTCCAGAGCTTCGTTTTAAAGGACGATCATACGAAGGTGGAAATTTATAAATATGAGGAGGATGAAAAGGGAATCCGGAGGCCTCTGCCGGAGCGCCATGGAGCAGGGCTCGCTCTTTATCCTGCGGTTCTGGAGGAAAATGGAACGGTCATGACGGAAAACGGAGCGTATGTATACCAGAAGGGAAACCCTGTGGATACCTGGACTGCGGATGATCTTTCCTTTTACGGAACGGAGCTCTCCCAGGCGTATGAGGCCATGTTCCGGGAATACGGAGAGGATTTTGAACACTTTTCCTGGAAGGTATACGATGGAAAGCGTACCGGGGCAGGAGAGCGGACGGAAAGCCGCAGCACAGGAAATGGGGAAACGGTCGTCCAGCTCTGGAGCCTTTCGGACGGAAGCTGTCTGCGGGTGACTGCATCCCGGACCGGACCAGATGGGGACTGGAAATTTGAATATCAGTACCGTTATAAAACAGGTATGTTCCGGGATGCCCCGGCGGCATGCAGCTTTGATACAAGGGGAGGCCTCCACCGGATCGACCGTATCCCGGAAGGATATTATGTTCTGGTGGAAACGGAAACGCCAGGGGGCTATGAAACGGCAGAGCCGGTGCTGGTCCAGGTGAAGAAAGAGAACCAGGTGATCCGGTATTATATGGAGAACAGGCGCAGACAGTGGTATGCAGACAAGACTGATGAGAATGGACGGCAGATCCGCGGAGCCAGGCTGGCCCTTTACCGGGCAGACGAAAACGGGGGATTTTCCGCAGAGGAAGAGCTTCTGGAAGATACCTGGACGTCGGGAGGGGAAGGGACCTATACGGCGGATGATCTGGCAGAGGGAAGGATCCCGGAGGGGTATGGACCAGGCGACCTGCGTCTGCACCGGCTCCCTCCTGTAAGGGAGGGGACCTATTACCTGGCAGAGCTTAGGACGCCGGATCATTTTTCAGCCATGGAGCCGCAGAAGATCGAGATCGGAAAGGATTCCGGTGGGATCATCCAGGCGGTGAACCGTCTTTCCAGAGGACGGATCGAGATTTTAAAGCTGGATGCCCAGTGGCACGAGAAACCGCTTCCGGGAGCATGGTTTGAGGTGAAAAATGCAAAGACCGGGGAGCTTTTCCGTATGGTGACCGGCAGCGATGGGAAAGCGGTGTCCGGAGAACTTCCGGCGGCATATCTGGGAGATGATGGAAGGGCTGTGCCGTATGAATACCAGGTACGGGAGATCCAGGCCCCGGAGGGCTTCTGTCTGGACCATAGGGTATGGAAATTCTGGTTTAGCAATGACCATACGCCGGTGGCCGTGCAGAAAATAAAGGCAGAAAATGAAGAAATCAGGCTGTGGTTTTCCAAAAGCAGCTTTCATACGGATCACTTTGTAAAGGGGGCGCGGCTGTCCATTTATAATGCAAAGGCAGAAAATGGAAAAATGCAGCCCTGGGGAGAGCCGCTGGAAACATGGATCTCCGGTCCGGAGCCCCACCTGGTATCGGGAAAATTATCCGGAGGAAGAACGTACTTCCTTGTGGAGGAGGAAGCGCCAGAGGGATACTCCGCAGCGGATCCGGTGATGTTTACCGTATCGGCTGACGGACGGAGCATAGCTGAGATATCCGGCGCATCCAGTCTGATCCAGATCCTGTATGACGCAGAAAAGGACAGGATCGGATCGATTCTTGTCAGGGGACGCAGGGTCCAGGGAGGATGGATCACCTTAAAAAGGGATGGAAAGGAAATCCTTACGGCTCCCATGACAGGAGAGCTTACGGCTTTTAGAGAGGCTGTGGAACAGGAAAATACAGGAGCGGTCCTTACCTGGGAAGAAGCGATCGGTTTTTCCGATGGCAGCAGCATGCTCTTAGAGAGGGAGACGATCTGCCTTTCGGATGAAAACCGGGAGCGTATCCTGGAAAGCCGTAAGAGGGTGCCTGTCGGGACACGGTACGTATTCTGCGGACAAGGACATACGGTGCTGGATACCTGGAAAACAGAGGGAGGAGGACTGACCCATGAAATCGTGAATGAAGAAAACGGACAGGGAGAACTGCTTTTCGCAAAGGGAGAGGCATACACCCTGGAGGAAATTGTAGTCTTCAGCGATGGAACCGAATTTTTATCCGGACGGGTATCCGTTTCCATTGGTGAAAACGGAAAAATGATCCTGGCAGATCTGAAAAATAAGGAGACAGACGTGCGGATCCGAAAGACGGATCTGATCACAGGAGAAGAGATTTCCGGGGCAGTGCTTTCCATAAAAAGCCTGGATGGAAAGCTGCTAAAGGAATGGGTATCCGGAGAGGAGATCCAGATCACGGGAATCCTGAAGCCGGGAGAAACGTATCTTTTAGCCGAGGTTTTACCTGCCACGGGTTATGCCTGGGCGGAGGAGATCCCATTTACAGTCGGCGGGGATGGAGGCATCCACAGGGTGAGGATGGAGGACAGGCCCACCCAGGCGGAGATCCGAAAAACCGACATGGTCACTGGGGAGGAGCTTCCCGGAGCAGTCCTGGTCCTGAAGGATAAGAATGGGCATGTGGTGGACCGGTGGACATCGGGGAATACGCCTCACAGGATTATGGGAAGACTCAACGCAGGAGAAGCGTATACACTTTCAGAGGTGACGGCGCCTTCTGGATATCAGATCGCAGAGGAGGTGACGTTTACAGTATCAGAGGATGGGACCATAGACCGGGTGGTCATGGAGGATAAAAGAAAGGAGCCGGAAAAACCAGAAAAACCAGGGAAACCGGAAAAACCGGAACGGCCGGTACCGGATGATGACAGAGAAACGGAACCGGAAACGCCAGATGAGACAGAGACTCCGGAAACTGAGCCGACGGAGGAGCCCAGGAAAAAAGGAATCATAACTGCCCGGTATGAGATCGAGTTGGATGGCAGAGGGGAGCTTCGGATCAGCCGCCCATCCAGGATCCGGACAAAGATCCCAAGGGCAGGAGACCAGCAAAGGCCCTGGGTATATGGAGCCCTGGCTGTTCTGGGGATCCTGGGCGGAAGCATCTGTCTGATCCTTTGGAGGAGGGATACATTTGAAAAATAAAGGATGGAAGAGGCAGGGATCAGTCCCCGGGGCTGTGCTTTTTGGGATAAGCTTCTGCCTGGCATGGATATGGTCCGGTTCCTGTGCCATAAGCGGAGCAGCCGCCGCTTATGGTGCAGAAAACCTGCCGGACCGTACAGAAGAGACACCGGCGGCGGAGACGCTTACCCTTGAAGGCCCGGTATTTACCGATGCGGGACAGGCCCCGGAGCTAAAGGAGATCCTGGAACGGGATGGAAAGCAGTACCGGCTCGTTTCCAGGCGGATCCGCCAGGTCAGCCAGGGAGGGACCATGACGTATGCTTCTGTCACGGTTCCATATGTCCTGGAGGGCAGGCAGGAGCCCCCGGAAACGGCCCGGGTCACATTGACGGATGAGCAGACCGGACAGGAATATGAAAGAGAGATCCCCAGGCTGGAGACGGAGGAGACCAGCGCCCAGTGGACCGGCGGCTTTCAGTTCCTGATCACAGTGTCCGGCTATGATGCAGATGTATTCCAGCTGGGGAACGCGGAAATACCGAAAGATGCGGAGCTGTCCTCTTATGGAACGGAATTTCTGGAGTACCTGGGCCTTCCGGAAGAGTGCTATCGTGTAGAGAATGTGGAATGGAGCGGGGAAACCTATGAAAAAGAAGGGATCCTGTGCCGGGACGCACGGGCCACCGGGGAAAAGCTGGTGAGAAATGTGGAGGTACGGTACGGCGGACAGGTAAAAACACCGGAGGTAAAGGGAAAACAATATATCGGACTGTACCAGGAGATCCGACAGGAGCCGGAAAGCAGCCAGGAGGAAGAAAAGAGCCGGGAAACAGAAATAAAAACAGAGAAAATGGAAACGCTTCCGCATGAGGAGCAGAAAAAAACGCTCAGTGCGGCGGAGAGGTTCCTGTACTGGATAAAAAAACATCTGACCAAAGTGGTTTTTGGAACTGGTTTTTTCATTATGATCCTGGGAGGCACGGCGCTTTTATGGATGTCCAGAAGAAGAGAAAAGAGAGAAAGCGAAAGCCCGGACAAGGGTCCAGGCTCCTGATCAGCCGAGCGCTTCGCTCCATTCGCTTTCTTTAAAACCTACGAGAACAAAATCTTCAGATACCAGGATGGGACGCTTTACCAGCATTCCATCGGTGGATAAGAGCTCCAGCTGCTCCTCCTCAGTCATGGACGGCAGCTTGTCCTTTAAGGCCATGGATTTATAAAGAAGGCCGCTGGTATTGAAGAAGCGCTTTAAAGGCAGTCCGCTTTTCTGATACCAGGCCTTCAGCTCCTCCTTTGAGGGATTCTGATCCTTAATGTGGCGGGAGGTATACTGGACCCCGTGGGCGTCCAGCCAGGATTTTGCTTTTTTGCAGGTGGAACAGGGCGGATACTCTAAAAATAACAGACTCATATGCACAACCTCCTGTTGTTTTTTATAAGTATATCTGATTTCCGGAGAGAATACAATGGTTCAAAGCAGGCATAGAGGAGCAGAGCTTATGGACATACTGGTTTTTCTGTCGGAATTTATGGTTCCGCTGGCGGTTTTTTATATTGTGGGGTTTGGGATACTGTCTGGCCGGCCGGTCTTTGATGATTTTTTAAAGGGGGCTTCCGAGGGGATGAAGACAGTTGCGGGCATCCTTCCCACTCTGATCGGTCTTATGGCCACAGTGGGGATTTTAAGAGAGTCCGGTTTCCTGGAAGCCGCGGCAAAAGCTCTAAGGACCCCGGCGGGCTGGCTCCATATCCCGGTCCCTCTGGTCCCTGTGGTCCTGGTCCGCCTGGTATCCAGCTCTGCGGCCACGGGGCTGATCCTGGATATCTTTAAGGAATACGGTCCGGATTCACTGATAGGGAATATGGTGTCCATTATGATGGGATGCACGGAGACGATCTTCTATACCATGAGTGTATATTTTATGACTGCGGGGATCCGGAAGACCCGGTGGACGCTTCCGGGGGCTCTGGCAGCTACGGCCGCCGGGATCGGCGCCAGTATTGTTCTGGCGGGGAGCATGGCCTGATCGGGGTTGTATTGGGGGACCAGTCCGTTTATAATGAGGATAAGGGAAAGAATGGCAGCCGTGGCTGCCGGAACCTAAAAAAGAAAACGGGGTGGAGCATATGGCAAAGATCAGCAGAAAAGAAATTTTTTCGATTCCCAATCTGATGGGCTATTTTCGCATTCTCATGATACCAGTATTCAGCTGGATGTATTTTACCGCCAGTACCAGGGAGGATGTTTACCGGGCGGCGGCTGTGGTCTTTATTTCCAGTGTGACAGATCTTCTGGACGGCTGGGTGGCCCGGCGGTTTCATATGGTCACAGAGCTGGGGAAGTTCGTGGATCCTCTGGCGGATAAACTGACCCACGGAGCCCTGGCCCTCTGTCTGGCGTTCAAGTATCCTCTGATGTGGGCGCTGGTGGCGCTTCTGGCCGTGAAGGAGGGGTATATGGCAGTTATGGGACTGATCCTCTTAAAGCGGGGAAAGAAGCTGGACGGCGCAATGTGGTTCGGAAAGGTCTGTACAGCCCTGCTGTTTGTGGGAATGCTGGTATTGTTCTTGTGGTACGGAATGCCGGAGGCCGCTGCAAACGGTCTGATCCTGTTTATGATGGCAGTCATGGCGGCAGCTTTGCTCATGTATGTGCCAGTGTTCAGGAAAATGAAAAAAGAAGCATAAAAACGGAAAGAAAAACGGCGGAATCTGCCATTTGCAGAGGTTCTGCCGTTTTTCATCCGATCAGGGAACTTCGCTTTCCGGGGGTTCCCAAAAGGTTTTCCGTCTGCCTGGGGCTAATTCTGGTACAGGATCTGCTCCTTCTGTACAAGGGGATACGGAATTAACCGGTCCCCTTCCAGATCCTCCCGGTGCATATCCACGGCAGTGATCTGATGGTTTCCATAGGTGGTGTAATAGTAGATCCCCTTATCCCCATTACAGCAGCAGGTATACAGGGTCATCTCAAAGTTTCCATTTCCCAGATCCGAACAGCCCTTCTGCTGATCTACGGAGCCCAGGATATGGAAGAACTGGCTGACGCTTTCTTCCTCAGAATCGCCCGATACGGAATTCAGCTTTACAAAGGCGACACGGACGAAGCGGGACTGGGAGGATAAGTCTCCGGGAAGGCCCAGCGCGCCCATGCCCCGGCAGTAGGTTTTCAGAGAGAGCTTGTCAGAAAAACAATTCTCCGGATCCTTTGGGGACAGGTGCATATAGTTATTGAGGTTAAACATCTGCTCTGGAAACGGCGGATTATTGGTAAGGACTCCCGCCGGATTGGGATATACATGGATTCCAGAGAGAACGGATTCCACTGTTACGGCCTCATCCCGGTCAGCAAGGATCCAGTGGAGCTGGGCCAGTGGAAGGCTCTCACTGAACGGCGTATTGACCAGATTGACCTGTTCCAGAAGACGGAGGGCCTCTTTTACAGAAACGCACTGTCCCAGGATCCAGGGAATAAATTCAAACTGGGCAACATTATCCTTTCCGTCCGCCTTTTCCCCATAGTAGGCATTTCCAACGAAATTAAGCCCCGCCATTCCCAGGCCTTTTTCATTTACGGCCTCATAATAGAGCGGATAATCGTCAGCCACATGGGCCATGCCGATCATGGCATAGTGGGTTTCCATGGTCCCTTGAAAACGGAAGCGGAAGGGATAGTTCCTTGGAGTGATGGTCACCTGGTCGCCAAAGGAAAATTCATAATCCAGGGTCCGGCCAAAATAAAAATCTTTTGTCTTATAGGCTGCTGCTGTACACATAAACTACCTCCGGTTTAAATTTTATTGTGTTGTGGTCAAGCATTTTTGTAACACTTGTGGCTAAAAAATATCATGAATCAGTTACGCTGCCATCCGGGCTTCGTATGGT